>DASURJ010001028.1:0-4018 GCA_036280115.1 Gemmatimonadaceae bacterium | reverse complement strand
TCTACGTCTATGATCGCGAGACGGGGCGCAGCGCCGCGCGCACGAACCGATGGGGCTCCGCGTTCCGTCCGGCGCTCTCGCCCGACGGCAAGTGGCTCGTCTACGGCACTCGGCACGTGGACACCACACGGCTCCGCGTGCGCGACCTTCAGACCGGCGACGAGCGCTGGCTCGTGATGAATGCGCAGCGCGATGACATCGAGTCCGCGGCGGCACTCGACCTCTATCCCGGGATGTCGTTCACGCCCGACTCGAAGTTCCTCGTCGCGACCTGGAATGGGCGACTCTGGAAGCAGCCGATGGACGGTGGTGCCGCACAGGAAATTCCCCTGCGCGCGGATGTCGTGCAGGCCGTTGGCCCCGAGGTGAAGTTCGAGTATCCGATCTCCGATTCCGCGACGTTCATCGCGAAGCAGATCCGTGACGCAGTGCCGAGCCCGGATGGACGGCGGCTGGCGTTCGTGGCGCTCGATCGCCTGTACGTGATGGACCTGCCGGCGGCGGGTGCGGCGGTCGCGAGCGATGGTAACGGGAACGGCGCGGCACAATCGGCTCCGCCGCGCCGCGTCACCGACTCCGAGCTCGGCGAGTTCGAGCCCACATGGTCGCCGGACGGCCAGTGGATCGCATACACGACGTGGTCCGACGCCGAGGGCGGGCACCTCTACAAGGTTCGGGCTGATGGGCGGTCACGGCCGCAGCGCCTGACGCGAGCCGCGGCGTATTACGCACAGCCGGCGTGGTCGCCCGACGGACGTCGCGTCGTCGTGATGCGCGCAGCGAACCGCGAGTTCAACGAGACGTTGCAGCGCGGCATCGATGCCGCGGACGACATCGTCTGGATTCCCGCGAGTGGAGGCGAGGCGACGCTCATCGCGCCAGCCGGGAACCTCGCCCATCCACATTTCACCGCGGACTCGACCCGCATCTTCCTTTATGGTGGTGGCCGACTCTCGTCCATGCGCTGGGACGGCACCGAGCTCAAGTCGCACCTTCGGGTGACGATGGCTCCCCCGCCAGGTGGTGGCGGAGGAGGCGGCGGTGGCGGTGGCGGGGCGCCCGCAGCGCTCATCCTCATGGCGCCGCAGGGCGATCAGGCGCTCGCACAGGTGAGCAGCGACCTGTACGTCGTGGCGGTGCCGGTGGTCGGTGGAACCGAACCCACGATCGTCGTCGGCGGTGCGACGGACGCGGCGGCGTTCCCGGCCCGCAAGCTCACCGACATCGGCGGGCAGTTCCCGGCGTGGTCGAGGGACGCCAAGCGCGTGCACTGGTCCATGGGGAACGCGCACGCGATCTACGATCTCGAGCGGGCCGCGGCGTTCGATGACAGCGTCCGCCGCGCGACGCCGGCGCGTCCAGCAACAGACTCGGGCGCTGGTGCACGTCCAGCCGCCGGCGATTCGGCACGCGGACGGCAGCGCGCACAGTATCGGCCGCTGGAGTTCCGCGTCCGCGTGACGGGAACGCGTGACATCCCGAAGGGCGTCGCGGTGTTGCGTGGTGCGCGGGTCGTGACGATGAAGGGCAGCGAGGTCATCGAGAACGCGGACGTCGTCATCCGCGACAACCGGATCGCCGCGGTCGGCGTTCGCGGGCAGGTCTCGGTCCCTAACGATGCCCGGGTCATCGACGTTACGGGCAAGACCATCATCCCCGGCTTCGTCGACACGCACGCGCACCTGCGCCCCTCGTACGAGGTGCACCGCGGCCAGATCTGGTCGTACGCCGCAAACCTCGCCTACGGCGTGACGACGGCGCGCGACCCGCAGACATTCACCACCGATGTGTTCTCGTACGAGGACATGGCGACGGCGGGTCACATTCTCGCACCACGCATCTACTCCACTGGCCCGGGCGTATTCGGCGCCGGCAACGCCAACGGCAACACCATCCGCAACCTCGACGACGCGCGCCGGACGCTCCGTCGCTACGCCGAGTACTACGACACGAAGACGATCAAGCAGTACGGCACGGGGAATCGCGAGATCCGGCAGTGGGTGATCCAGGCGGCGCGCGAGCTCGAGCTCATGCCGACGCTCGAGGGCGGGCTCGATTACAAGAAGAACATCACCGAGCTGATCGACGCGTACTCGGGGCTCGAGCACACGATCCCGACGTTCCCGATGCAATCGGACGTACAGCGCTTGCTGGCGTTCTCGGGAACCGTGTACACGCCGACGATCCTGGTGGCATACGGCGGCCCGTGGGCGGAGAACTACTACTACGCGACCGAGGACCTCTACAACGACGCGAAGCTGCGCACGTTCACACCGTGGGCCGAGCTCGAGTCGAAGATCTTCCGTCGCGGCGGGAACAACCAGGCCGGGTGGTTCCATCCCACCCAGCACGTGTTCCAGAAGATCGGCGCGCAGGTTCGGGACGCCGTGGCGTTAGGCGCGAAAGTCGGCGTCGGCTCGCACGGCCAGCTCCAGGGCCTCGGCTACCACTGGGAGCTGTGGTCGATGGCGTCGGGTGGCCTGTCGACGCACGACGCGCTCCGCGCCGCGACGATCTGGGGCGCCGAGGCAATCGGGTTGGGCCGTGACCTCGGCTCGGTGGAAGCGGGGAAGCTCGCGGACCTGGTGGTGCTCGATGCGAACCCGCTCGAGAACATCCGCAACTCGAACACGGTGCGGTACGTGATGAAGAACGGGCGGCTCTATGAAGGGGCGAGTCTGGACGAGGTGCACCCGCGCGCGCGCGAGGCCGGCAAGTTCTATTGGGCGGCCGAGGGCGCGCGGTAAGGCCAGTCATGAGTCGTCAGTCGGGCAGTCATCGGTCGCGAGTCGAATAGTGGTCAGTGGCCAGTGAACGCCGCTTGGCGCCGCTACTGACCACTGACGACTGGATCCCTGAGAACTGATGACTGCCCGACTGACCGCTGGCGACTCATGACTCGTCCGACCGGGTCGAGAAAGCCGACCGTCGCCTCTTTACGCGTGAACCTCGATCGGCGGTAGTACCTCCTCGATCTCGCGCCGGTGCGGCTCGAGCCACGGCGGCAACACGAGGTGTTCGCCGAGCGTCGCGATATCCTCGTCGACGGTGAAGCCTGGGCCGTCCGTCGCGATCTCGAACAGTACCCCGCCCGGCTCGAGGAAGTAGACCGACTTGAACCAGAACCGGTCGATCACGTCCGTCGGTCTGCGCCGCGCCGCCGCGAGCCGCTCGCGCACCTCCAGTTCCGACGCGTCGTCCGGAACGCGCCAGGCCACGTGATGCACGCCGCCCGTTCCCCACGAGCCGCGCTCATCGTTAGGCACCGCGCGGATGTCCACGTGACGACCGGAGCCGCCGCCCAGGACGCCGTAGCGATGCCAGCCGTCCTCCTCCCCGATCAGCTCGAAGCCGAGCGTTTCGACCAGGAAGCTCGCCGTGTGCGCGACGTCGCGCTCCCAGAGTCGAGCGGCGTGCAACCCCCGAATCTGATGCTCGGGCGGAACCGGGCTGCGCATCCACGGACCGAACTCGCGCTCGTCCGTCGTCTCCACGAGCGCGAGCTCGAGGCCGTGCGGGTCAGTCAGACGCAACGCTCGCGCGCCGTGACGCACCTCGCGGTCGCCCACCGCGGCCCCGCTCAGCGCGAGCCGATCGGTCCAGTAGTCCAGCGAGCCAGCGGGAATGGCCAGCGACACCTCCACGGCGAGCCCAACACCCTTCTGCACCGGCGGAAGCTTCGGCCACGGGAAGAAGGTCAGGTCCGCACCTGGATGCGCCTCGCCATCGGCATAGAAGAGGTGATACGTGTCCGGCACATCCTGGTTCACCGACTTCTTCACGAGGCGCATGCCGAGCACGCCGGTATAGAAGGCGACGTTCTCCTGCGGATCTCCGGCAATGCAGGTGATGTGGTGGATCCCGGTAATGGCGCTCATCGTGGCCTCGAGGCGAAGGCAGACAGCGGTGCACAGCGCGTCCCCGTATTCTAAGCAAAGTAAGGGTACGTCAGGGGTCAGAGTCCTAACCCATCGTTTTCACGCGGCGCGTGAAAACGATGGGTTAGGACTCTGACCCC
>DASURJ010001027.1:0-2848 GCA_036280115.1 Gemmatimonadaceae bacterium | reverse complement strand
CCGATGGAAACGATCGCTGCGGCAGCGAGGAGAAAAGGTTTCATCGCATTGCGTTGGGATGGGGAATCCGACTCACGAGGATTGCGTGGGAACGTTCCAGAGCCGTGGGTCGTCGCTCACGACCTCCATGGTGTATTCCGTCCCGCCGCGCCTCGGGTCGCCTTTCCGGATGTGCAGCTCGCGAAAGCTGACCGGCGTGCCCGTCGTGTCCGTGAGCTGGAGCCGGAGCGCTTCGCGAGCGCGACGGTATCGCGTGAGCTGTGCCTCGTCTCCGTTCGCGCCGTCGTAGAGCGAGAATACCGGCTCGGCGAGATCGTAGCCGAGCCCTGGACGAAAATCACCCCGCGCTACTTGGCCGGCCGGGTCGCGCCGCTCGAGCTCCGAGCGTCCAACGATGACGCCGGACATTGTCAGCGTGAAGCTCACATGTCTCCTTCGTGTGAGGACGTTAGGCGCGTCGCCTGATCACGTTTCGCACGTACCACGCGGCGAGCAGAAGAAAGGCGAGAATCAGAAGCGCACCCTGAATTGCCGAGCGCCACATCCCGGGGGGTACGACGTCGCCCGGCGCAGCGGCCGGGAGCGTGACGCACAGCGCGCCTCCCAGGGCGCCACACGTGACGAGCAGGAGCGGCGCGCGGCGCTCGAGCCGCCACACGGCCAATGCGCTGGCGCCGCACGCGATCGCGAATACGACCCCCGCAATCGCGATCATCCACCAGCGGTAGCGCTCGTCCTGCTCCGCGGCCATGCGCCCGGCGAGGAGAAATCCGCCCATGGTGTACATGGTCAGGAGCGCCGCGAGAAGCTGGATCCCGATCGGTCGTGTGGGCATGCAGAAGGATGAGGTCGCGGCCGGCGCGAAGCCATGCGGCCACGATTGACAAAATATTTTGTCAATGCTATCCTCGGACGTCATTCACCGGACTGGACTCTGCACCCTGTCATCCCGTTGACGTCCACGGCCGCCGCGGCGGCCGTGCTCGACGAGACGCGGCTCGCGATCCTGCGCCGGTTGCGAGAACCGGCGTCGGCGGCCGCGGTCGCCGCTCACCTTGGCGCTCCGCGGCAGCGCATCGGCTACCACGTGAAAGAGCTCGAGCGCGCGGGCCTCGTCGTGCCGATTCGGGAACGCGCGCACGGGGGGCTCGTCGAGCGCGTGCTGCAGGCGAGCGCCGCGAGCTACGTCGTCGCACCGCAGGCGCTCGGCCCCGTAGGCGCGAATCCCGGCGCCGTTGTCGACCGCTTCTCCAGCGCCTACCAGCTCGCCGTCGCGGCCCGGATCATCCGAGACCTTGCGGACCTCCGCGACCGCGCCGAGCGCGCAAACAAGTCCGTCCCGACACTCACGCTCGACACCCGCGTCCGCGTCGCCAGCGCCGAGGCGCAGCACGCATTCGCGACCGAGTTGGCGAACGCTGTCGTGCGCGTCGTCGAGAAGTACCACGACGACGCGTCGCCACGAGGGCGAATGTTCGCCTGCGCCGTGACGGTCCACCCCGCCGTTGTCACCTCGTCCCCTAACGAGACCACCCTCGACGCCGGAGCCGCCCAATGATCCGTCCTCTTCGCGCGGTCGTGCTCGAAGCACGGCTCGACGCCTCACCCGCCGAGGTGTGGCACGCCCTCACGGATGCCGAGATGCTCGCTGACTGGTTCCCCCGGACGGCGACGGCCCAGCAGGGAGTTGGCGGCATCGTCGAGATCGCGTGGGACGGCCCATCGTGGCCGTCCACAATCGACGTCTGGGAGCCCGAGCGCCATCTCCGATGGGCCAACGACATGCCTGCAGGGCCCGATGGGCAACCCCAACCCCGCATGCTCATCGACTGGTTCATCTCGTCGGAGAATGGGCAGACCGTGCTGCGGCTCGTGCAGTCCGGGTTCGGGCCCGGTGTCGAATGGGACGGCCAGATCGAAGGGACGGAAGGCGGCTGGAAGTACTTCCTCTGGAACCTCGAACAGGTACTGACACGGCATCGGGGTCGGCGCCGGCATCTGGTCTGGACGCGCCCACGTGTGCCAGCCACCCGCGATGCGTTCTGGAAAGCGATCTTCGACCACGGGCTCGTTTCCGTAGACGGCGAACAGTGCACGCTCACGCTCGGAACGATCAGCGCTCGGGGCGTGGTGGCCATCCTCGACCCACCGGCTCGGTTCGCGGCTCGCTTCCCTGAGCTCGAGCACGCCCTGCTGTTCATCGAGCTCGAGGGTTCCAAGCCCGGCTTTCACGCAGGATTTTGGCTGTCGACCTACGGCCTTGCCCCCGACCGCGGTGCCGCGTTGCAGGAGGCGCTGACGCACGCGGTACAGGAGTGCGTTCGGCACGTCACGCCCGCAGACACGCCGGTCGAGGCGCCCACCGGCTGACGGCTGCAGTACCGGCAGCTGGTTCACGCACCGCCGCCTGGGGCGAGCGACGAGCCTGAGGATCGAGGCCCGGATGCCCGGCGCATCCGGGCCTCAGGCTTGTGAACGGGCCTCGTGTTCGCGACGATTCCGGGCCGCTTCGTTCACACATTCACCCGGTCTGTCATGCGTCGTCCACGGTTTCCGCTACGATCTGTCCACAAGGGGCTGCGTGCCCTGTCGGCGCCGCTCGCCACCGCGGGCATTGCCGCCCTCGTCATGCTGGTCCCAACGGGAGGTCACGCGCAGCGGCCGCTCAAGGTGTACATCTCCGCCGACCTCGAGGGCATCGCCGGCGTGGTCACGGGCGATCAGCTCGGACCGACGGGGTTCGAGTACGGACGTGCCCGGGAATTCATGACGGGCGAAGTGCTCGCGGCCATCGCTGGCGCGCGAGAGGCAGGCGCGACCGAGATCGTTGTCAGCGACTCGCATGGCA
>DASURJ010001026.1:0-9061 GCA_036280115.1 Gemmatimonadaceae bacterium | reverse complement strand
CGTCCAGCGCGTCCATGACCCGGTCAGCTCGGCGCTGGAGCGGCAGGGCGGATCGCCCTGATCCGCTTGTCGTTAGGCGGCGCGTGCCGGGTGGCGGCTGCGCTGGGCGGCGGAGCCCCTCCGCATCGCGCGCCGCCCGCGCCCGGTTCGCCATGTCGATCTCCTCGCGGCTCGGACGCTCCCGCGACGCCGTGAGGCCGAGGTTCGCGAGCGCGCGGCCAATGGCCGACGTCTCCGTGTTCTCGAGACAGGCGACGGTGTTGATGTCGCCGTTCCCGACCAGCTCCGCCGCCAACCCGGTCGCTGAGGGGCGCGGATCGTCGAGCGAGCGGTAGATGAACGCCTGAACCGTGATCTCGCGCGCCGTGCGTGAGACGAGGCGCGTAATGATCCGGCCGCGCGGGTGCCGCTCGTAGAACAGCGTGATCCGCTCGGCAACCGTCGCGTACTCGCCCGCGTTCGATACCAGCTCGTATTTCAGCATCGCTCCTCCGGCGCAGATCGCCGGCGCTCGGCGCGCCGGCGGGAGGAACACATTATACCGAACAAATACCGAACACAAGCCCTGATGCGCGACCCGGCACCGGCGTCGCTGTCTCTGCGTTACTCCTACAACAGCAACAGGTTAGCTAAGAGCGCGACACGAATGTGAGGTCGCAGAGGTGAACCTCTGGGTCGGCGCGAAAACGCATGGGCAGAGACCCCTGGCCGACGCCACGACTCACGAGAAGAACGCGCTCCGCCACGCCCCCGAGCTCGAACACGCCGCCATACAGATACCGCTGGCTGAGCGGCCCCTTGGACGAGATGAGCGACTTCCCGCCGGGGAGCACGAACTGCCCGCCGTGGACGTGACCGGTGAAGGCGACGGCGAACGGGGCATCGCCTAACGACGGCAGCCCGTCCGGCGAATGCATGAGGACGAGCCGCGTGCCCTCCGCGCCGGCGAGGGCGCGTGCTCCGTCGGGCGTGCCCTGCTCCGTGTTGTCGAGCCCACAGACCCAGACGTCATCCCACGGCGGGGCCAGCCGCACGTTCTCGTTCACGAGCGTCCGGACCCCGATGCTCGCGAGCCGGCGCACGAGGTACGCGTCGTCCGCGATCAGGTCGTGGTTCCCGAGCACCGCGATCCTGCCTAACGGCGCGTCGATCTGCGCGATCGCGTCGAGCACGCCGTCCACGTGCCGGGCATGAAACGACACGAAGTCGCCGCCGAGGAGCAGGAGACGCGGCCGCGACTCGGCGAGAACACGACACGCGTTTCGGATGGTGGCGGGGTGCGTGCCGGGACCGCCGTGAAGGTCCGAGACGAACGCCACACGCATTGCCGGTGGCGCCGACCCGCGAACTGTGACCCTGAACGCGTGCCGCGAGACGCGCAACCGCCCCTGCAGCCCCAGCGGGCGCGCCAGCCACGACGGCCAACCGCCAGCGTACGCGAGGTCGTAAAGGCGCTCGAGCCGTCGCTTGCGCGCGCTCAACCGCAGCGCCCGACCGAAACGGCGAGGCGGCGGTCCCGCGTCCGGCCCGGGCGGCTCGCGCGTGCTCACGCGATGGACGGCCCGGCCTCGGCGGGAAGGAAGTTTCGTCGGATGAACTCGCGCGCGGGTACCCGCCGGCTCTCCAGCGCCTCGAACAGCGGCGCCGGGTCGTACGGCTCGGCGTGGAGCGTCAGCGAATAGGCGCCGCCCTGCTTCACCTCGACGAGCGCGAACCGCGCGACCGGCTCGGCCGAGCACCCGAGAGCGCCCGGGTTCACGTAGCGCGTCGTCGAACCGTGCACGTTCCACGCGCGGTGATCGTGACCGAAGAACACGAGCGTCGATGCACGGAGCCCGAACAAGGCGTCAGCGGATTCGGCCGACGAGATGTCGATGGGTGCCCGAAATCCCTCGGTTGGGCCGAGTGGGTAGTGGAGAAAGTCGAGCCGCACTCCTTCGACGCGTAGCGACGACGCATAGGGCCACGTGGCCACGGCGGCTTTGAGCGCCGGGTCGAGCTGCCGATGCACCCACTGCTGGTGGTCTCGCTCCTCACGCGGCATCCCCGACGCCGACTCGTCAGGCAGGCCGAACGCGAACCAGGCGTCGTGGTTGCCCATGAGGAGGTGCGTCGCCGGGCGCGAGAGCAACCGGTCGAGGCACTCCGCCGGGAACGGGCCGATGCCGATGACATCGCCGGTGTGGTACACCTCGTCGGCGCCGAGCCGGTCGATCGCGCGGAGCGCGGTGTCGAGCGCGGGCAGGTTCGCGTGCGCGTCCGTGATGACGGCGATCCTGGCGACCGTGGCGGCGGCGATTGGGCGGGGGCGGCGCATGTGGGCAGTGTACGCGTGTCGCGTGGCCGGGCGCGACGACGCGCATCACGATGGCGCGCCTCTACCAGAGAGACGGCGCCTTCGAGCTGGGGGCGGGCTTGGCACCCGACGGCGCGCCATTGTCCGGAACGACGTTCCTGGCCGAGTCCGCTTTGACCGAGTCCGCCTTCGCCCTGGCTACCGAGTCCGCGCGCGCCTTCACCCGCGCCGAGTCGGCGGCCGTGCGCGGCGGCTCCTCGAACTCCTCCTTGGGGATGCGGAACCCCTTGGCGATGGCCGGGTCGCCCTCGATGCCCATCACGCGTTTGGCCACGTACTCGCCGACCATGGGTCCGAACTTGAACCCTTCCGCCGAGCCGCCGCCCGCGATCCACACGTTCGGCCACTCGGGGTGCGTGTCGATGTAGAAGTTCCGCGTGACGCTGAGCTCGTAGTGGCAGGCGCGCGTCTCGAGCAGCGGCGCGTCGATGAGCAGCGGGAAGCGGTCGATGAGGAACTGTCGGGGGCGGGTGAGGCTGTTCGGGTCGATCCAGCGCTGGCTCGTGTCGGGGTCGGTCTGCGACTGGCCGCCGACGCGCACGCGGAAGCCGCGCGCGTCGTTAGGCAGCGCCGGCCACCCCGTGATGCCCGGAAAGTTGAAGCTCGGCATGTGCGGTGCGACGAACCGGCTGTCGCCGACGGGAGTGCCGTAGTAGAACACGTTTCCCATTGGCGTCCGGAGCCGCGTCCGGAGAAACTCCGGGAAGACCTTCCAGAGCCACGGGCCGCAGGCGAACACGAAGCTGCCCGCCTTGAGCGTCTCCCCCGACGAGAGCGCGATGTCCTGCAGGCGACCGTTATTCGCGAGCGACGGCAGCGCGCGCGCGATCACGACCTGCCCGCCGTTCCGGACGAACGCCTCCGCCACGGTCTCGCACGCGCGCCGCGCGCGGACGACGCCGGCGTCCGGTTCGTAGAGCACGACGCCGATCTCCTCGAGATCGATCACCGGATACTGCGACCGGACGTCGTTAGGCTTGAGGACCTCGTACCTGATGCCCGTCTTGTCCCAGTTCGCTCGCGTGTCCTTGAGGAACGGCTCCCAGTCCTTGCGGAAGATGAGATCGCCCGTGGTATGGAACACCTTCATCTGGAACGTGCGGTGGTGCTCCTCGTCCCACGCTTTCCATCGCCTGATGGCCTCGCTCGCCCATCGCGCCCACAGCTCGCCGTGCGGGCGGTCGCCGTAGGACGTCCGCACCCCGCGCGTCTCGTCGCCGGACGTCGAGCGCGAATTCCCGGGGCCCCACGTGTCCACGAGCGTCACGCGCGCGCCCATCTTCCGGAGGTTGTACGCCGTCCACCCGCCGAACGCGCCCGCGCCGATAACCGCGATGTCGGGTGCGCGCTGCGTGATCACCGCCGGTGCACGCCGCGGCGCCGGCTGCTGCTGCCGCTCCTGAGCCTCCGCACCGCCGCCTTGCGCGGCGACGACGAGCAGTCCGGTCTGAGCGCCGGCAACCTTCAAGAAGCGGCGCCGGTCGAGGGTGTTACGGTCGTCGTCTTTCATCACCGAGAGACGAGAAGTAGCCGCCGGCTATCGCCGGGCCGTGAGCACCACAGGCGAGTGCGGGCGGTAGGTCCGGGCGACTCGAGTCGAACCGGCGACGGAAGTGCGGCGCGGAACTGCCGGGCGACTGCCAAGCTGCGCCGGGTTTCCCGCGGGCTTCGACTCGATCTTGATGAGCCGAAGCGCCTCGGGGTCAGCCGGCAGTGCCGCAGCTCCAGCAGGCAACCCGTTGATCTTGAAGATGTACGCAATGATGTCGGTGTACTGTTGCGCCGACAGTCCGCCCGGGTTGTCCTCGGGCATCGTGGTCTTCAGCTGGTCGAAGAGGTCGAAGGCCGTTCTGCCGACCCAGTTCCTGGTGAAGGCCTCACCTACGTAGTTCTCGGTTCCGTGACAGGCGCTGCAGTTCGCCTGATGTTCGCTGTCGCCCTTGGACGCCTGCTCCTCGGTGAACACACCGGCCAGCACCGACTTCTCCCGGGACGTCGAATCGGTCTTGGCCGCGGAATCGGGTTTCGGGGGAGTGGTATCGGTCTGTGCCTGGGCCGCGGAGACGGTGACGGCGAGGATGGCAACTGGAAGAAAGAGGCGAAGGCGCATGCGTGAAAGCGACGGGGCGTCTGGGACGGGGGATGGTAAGTGATGGCGACGCCCAAGTGAAGTCAAGATCACAGGTTGGCTAGCCCGTTTCATCCGGCGGCCCGCCCGCTCGCGCGACCTGATCGACCTTGATCCGCGCCGGGTCGAAGCGCCGCGCCGAGGCCAGCATCTTGTCGACCGTCTCGTCGAAATCGGCTGTCGGCTTCCGCTGAAAGCGGAGCGGGTTGATGCGCGCGACGACGAACGCCTTGAGGTACGGGCTCTGGAACCCGCGTTCCTTGAGCGCCGCCACGGCGGCGTTCACCGCCTCGTTCAGCTCGAGCAGCTTGCCGGCTCGCTCGCGACGGATCTCGAGCGCCTTCGGCAGCTTCGAGCCGAGGAACTTGTCGCAGCGCTTGAGGATGGGGTGGAACGCGCCACCCGCGAACCGCCCGTTGAGCTGGTAGCAGAGTCCGAGCGTCACGAGCGCGGCCTCCTCGAACTCCACCGCGAACTCGCGCTCCGGGCGGTCGTCGAGCACCGACAGCGCCTCGGCCAGCCGCGCCACTTCGAGCGCCCGCTCGCGCAGGTTGTGCGCTTTCTCCGTGTTGAGAAGGAGAATGCGGTGCGCGACCTCGGGCTCTGGGACGACGATGGCGACGATGGACTTCGCGCCGAGCTGCTTCATGGCGCCGAGTCGGTGGTAGCCGTTAGGCGACCAGTACGTGCCGCCCCCCGCGGGGACCGCGATCACGGGGTCGAGATACCGATCGAGCTTGTCGATCGCGACCGCGAGACGTTCGACGTGCGACTCGGAAAGGTCGCGCTGGTAGGGTGTGGGCTCGACGCGGCTCAAGGGGAGTGATGCGAGGATCTGCCAGTTGCCGCCGAGCGGGTCGCGGTAAGCGGCGAGGGCGGAGCCGCCGTCGTCCTCGATGGTCCGCGCGAGCGCCGCCACGCTCGCGGGTGGGGTGGCACTCGCGAGGCGTCGCGCGTCGAGGCCGCGGGTCGCGGCGGCTGCTCCGGCCTTCTTCTTCTTCTTTGCTCGCGGCATGCAACAAGTCTCCGCTCGGTGCCCGGAATTGAAAGCAGTGCAACTACAAGAATTACGCTGGTAGCTGTGTTAGCTGGAACTGGTTGCTGCAAACCAGTGCCCCTTGACGGAAGCGGTTCCCGGATTGTACCATAGACGCACTATATATAGACTATCTATGGGAAGAACCTCCGACCGCAGCGAGCTCCTCCCGGGCACGCTCGAAATGCTGATCCTCAAGACCCTCTCGTTGGGCGCCATGCACGGATACGGCATCGCCCAGCACATCCAGCAGATCTCCGAGGACGTGCTGCAGGTGGAGGAGGGATCCCTCTACCCCGCGCTGCAGCGCATGCAGCTCAAGGGGTGGGTGTCGTCCGAGTGGGGACAAACCCCCACGAAGCGGCGCGCGCGGTACTACAAGCTCACGCCGCTCGGCAAGAAGCAGTTGGCGCAGGAGGTTGCCGATTTCGACCGCCTGCTCGTGGCGATCCAGCGCGTGATGGGCACCGCCTGACCGCGTCGTACCCGCATCGTCGCATTCCTGAGGACACTCCGATGCCCGGCCCCTTGCAGCAGCTCGCGACCCTGTGGCGACGCGCCCGGTTCTACGCTCACCGCGAGCGGTTCGAGCGCGATCTCGCGGAGGAGATGCGGTTTCATATCGACATGAAGGCGCAGTCCCACCGGGCGACCGGGATGGCGGCCGACGAGGCGCACTGGGCGGCCCGGCGCCAGTTCGGTAACGCGTCCCGGCTGCGGGAGGAGACCGGGGACGTGATGGCCGTCGGCTGGGTCGACGCCGCGATCCAGGACGCACGCTACGCCGTGCGCTCGCTTCGCAAAACGCCGGCGTTCACGGCGGTCGCCGTCGCGTCGCTGGCGTTAGGCATCGGCGCCACGACGGCAGTGTTCACCCTGGGCAACGTGATGCTGCTGCGCCCGCTCCCGTTCCCCGATGCCGAGCGCCTCGTTCTGACGTTCCAGACGATCACCCCCGGTGTGTTCGCCGCCGCCGACTCGATGCCGTGGTCGTACGAGCGATACCTGCGCCTCCGTGCGATGGTGCCGGCGTTTGCGGACGCCGGTTTCTCGACCTGGGAAGAGTACAACCTCCGGCGGACGGGGGCTGCGGCCTCGAAGACCCTCCAGCCGGCAGAGCGCGTGCGCGCCGAGCTGGTGACGACGAGCCTGTTTCCGACGCTCGGTGCGCGGGCGATGCTGGGGCGCGTGATCGGGCCGGTCGATTCGATGCCAACGGTGTCCGGCGGCGCGGTGGCAGTCCTGTCCGAGCCGCTCTGGCGCCGGCTGTTCGGCGGCGATTCCGCGGTGCTCGGCACCACTGTCGTGCTGGACCAGCTCCCGGTGACAATCGTCGGCGTAATGCCTGCGAGCTTCCCTGGCATTCGCGAAAACGCGGAGATGTGGTTGCCGGTGACGGCGGTCAGCGAGTTGGCGCGGGCGCGGGGCCGACAACAGTTCGAAGGGGGAAGCGGAACGGTGATCGCGCGCCTCAAGCCTCAGGCCTCGCTTGCCGCCGCGAACGCGCAAGTCCTCGCGGCAAGCGCCGAGATCAACAAACTCCTTCCGCCGCCGAGGTTCGGTCCGCGCGAGGCGGTGTGGAGCGGGGGCGTGATCGGCTTCGCCGAGGCGCGCCGTCATCCACTGATTCGACCGTTGCTCGTCGTACTATCGGTTGCCGTCGCCGGAGTCCTCCTCATCGTGTGCGCCAACGTCGCGGGGCTCCTGCTCGCCAGGGCCCGCGCGCGGGAGTCGGAGCTTGGCGTGCGCATCGCACTCGGCGCCGGGCGCGGGCGACTTGCCAGGCAGATGCTCACCGAGAGCCTGGTCCTGGCTGTGCTCGGCGGGGTGCCCGGAGTCCTGGTCGCGTACTTCGGCGCGACGACCCTGGCGCGCCTCCGGCCGACGCTCCCCTTGAACTTCGCGCTGCTACGAAGCGTCGATCTGCTGGAGGGCGTCTCGCTCGCGCCGGACTGGCGCGTGCTGACGTTCATCTCGCTGCTTACGGTGGTGGTCGGGTTGGCGTTCGGCACGGTGCCGGCGCTGGCGGCATCCCGAACGAGCATCGCGGAGCTCGTGAAGGCGGCGGCGAACCGCGGAGGGACGACCCGTGCGCGCGGACGCCGGGCACTGGTCGTGGGTCAGGTGGCGCTCGCGACGATCCTGCTCGTGGCTGCGGGCCTCATGGTCCGGAGCTTCAGGGGACTGTTGCGGAGCGACTTCGGCTTCAACGCGGACGACGTCGTCATGATGCGGCTCGCCGGGGGAGATCAGTCGGAGGCCGCCCTGCTGCGGAGGCGGGAGATGCTCACGCGCATTGCGGCACTGCCGGGCGTCGAAGCCGCGGCGACGCACAACTGCGCTCCGTTTACCGGCGACTGCTCGCTCGCGCCGGTGGTGTCGATCGACGGTCGGCGCGTGGAGCGGAGCGAATTCCCGCCCATTGAGCTCCACAGCGCGACGAGCGATTACCTGAGCGTTCTGCGGATCCGACTCCGTGGCGGTCGCTGGTTCGACGAGCGCGAAGAAGCGGGGCCGTCGGCGACTGCGCTCGTGAACGAAACGGCCGCGCGACTCCTTTGGCCCGGCCAGTCGCCCGTGGGACGTCGCTTCTCTTACGGCGGGAGTGATGCACCGCCGGTCGAAGTGATCGGCGTCGTGGCGGACGTGAAGTACGATGGGCTCGACGCGCCGACGCGGCCCGCTCTGTATCGTGCCGGCGATGCCGGAGGGTCGGTACTCTTCGTGCGGACACGCGGGGGCGATCCGGCGGCAGCGGTTCCGGCCATCCGTCGCCTCGCGGCGGCGTCGGACCCGACGATCGCCATCCATGGCGTGATGACGGGCGACGCGCTCATCGCACGCGCGGCATCGACCACGCGCTTCGTGACGACGCTGCTCGTGTCGTTCGGGGTGGGAGCCGCGCTGCTTGCCGCGTTAGGCGTCTATGGCGTGCTCGCATACCTCGTGGCCCAGCGCAAACGGGAGTTCGGCGTGCGCATGGCGATCGGAGCGCACCCGGGGTCGGTGCTGGCGCTGGTGGTGAAACAGGGAGCCGTTCTGACGGCGATCGGACTCGTGGCGGGCGTGGCCGGCGCAATCGCGGCGACGCGGCTGCTGCGGGGCTTTCTCTTCGGCGTCGCGCCGGCGGACGTGCCGACGTACGTGGCGATCGTCGTGCTCGTTGGTACGGCCGGCGTTCTTGCCGCCCTCGTCCCGGCGCTTCGGGCAACGCGGGTCGACCCGGTGATCGCGCTCCGCGATTAGGATCTGGTAGGTCATGGCCGCATCGCGACCATCTCGCCAGGGATAGGTCTCAGGAGGTGTATGCGAATCGAACGGATCTGACTGAATCGGGCGGATCGTTCGTCGCGAGAAACCATCCTTCGGCGAAAAAGGTGGGAATGAAAATGCCCGGCGAGGCGACGCGTACCGGGGGGGCATTTCTCCTTCATTGAAATCGTGGCGCGAGGGCGGGGCCTGGGCGAGGGGCGATCGGTTGATCCGACCTCGGCCCTCGGTCGCGGCGCGTTCGAATGATGCGTTAGGACTCTGACCCCTA
>DASURJ010001025.1:0-2245 GCA_036280115.1 Gemmatimonadaceae bacterium | reverse complement strand
CGCTACATCGTCGAGGATTACGGGCGGTCCGTGCTCTCCGGTGGGTCGCTGCAGTTCGGCTTCCCCGTGCCGCGGTCGCCGTTTACGCGCGTCTTCCTCTCGTACGGTGGCGAGCGCGTCGAGCAGCGCGGCGGCATTTTCGATCAGGACACGACGATCCTGACGTCGGGGGAGGGCTTCCGCTCGACGCTCGGTGTGTCGGCGCAGCGTGACACGCGCATTGGCTTGCCGTTCGCGACGGCGGGATCGCTGCAGACGTTCTCGGCGTCGTTCAACGGCGGCCCGTTAGGCGGCAACACGGCGTTCCAGCGGTACAGCACCGAGCTCAAGGCGTACGCGCCTCTCTGGACGGTGGGCGGCGAGCGCCCGGGAAGTCAGCCGCTGCAGTTCACGCTCGGTCTGTCGGCGCGGGCGGGCGCCGTGTTCGGCGACGTCGGCGCATTCATCGTGTCCCAGAAGTTCGGGCTCGGCGGCGTGATGTTCGGCGAGCCGCTGCGCGGGTACAAGGAGTTCTCGATCACGCCCAACGGGTACGATCCCAACGAGCAGCAGACGCGCGCGTCCTTTGGCGACGCGTTCTTCTCGACGACGGCGGAGCTGGGGCTCCGATTGAACTCTCAGGTGTATCTGAACTTGTTCTTCGACGCGGGCAACATTTGGGATCACCCGCGCGAGTTCGACCCCACGCGCCTGTTCCGCGGCGCGGGGCTCGGTGTGTCGCTCATTACGCCGCTGGGTCCGCTCGGTCTCGACTGGGCCTACGGCTTCGATCGGACGGACATCTTCGGCCGTCCGGATCCCAAATGGGAGCTGCATTTCCGGCTCGGCAATCTCTACTGACGGAGTGATCATGGCTGGCATGGCTCGAGCGAGCGCGGTGGCGCTCGCACTGATGATCTGCGGCGCGGTGGCGGCGCAGGCGCAGGTGAAGATCGGATACATCAAGTCGCAGACGATTCTGGCTAACGCGCCCGGCCGCGAGGCCGCCGAGTCGCAGTTCGAGAAGGAAATGGCGACGTATCGGGCGCAGGTGCAGCGCATGGGAGATTCGCTGAACGCCCTCATTGCCGACTACAACAAGCAAGAGGTATCACTTTCGCCGCAGGCGAAGGAGGCGCGTCAGAAGGACATTCGTACGAAGGAGGAGGAGTATCAGCGCCGGACGCAGGAGCTGCAGACGCAGGTGCGGCAGCGCGAGGCCGAGCTCGTTCGTCCGATCATGGAGCAGATCAACAAGGTGATCGACGAGCTGCGCGCCGACGAGGGATACACGATGATCTTCGACGCCGAGAACCAGGCTGGTGTCGTCGTGGCCGCGGACAAGAATCTGGATCTCACGGACAAGGTGCTGGCGCGGCTCCGCGCGGCGGGCCCGCCGACGGCGGCAGCGCGTCCGACCGGCGCGCAGCGGCCGCCCGCTCCCGGCGCCCAGCAGCCCAGTGGAGTGCAGCGGCCCAAGCCGCGTTGAGCGAGAGGAAGGCTCGGAACACGACCGGCGGTGAGGGGCCCAGGCTCCTCACCGCCGAGGCCATCGCCGCGCTGGTGGGCGGGGAGCTGCGAGGCGATGGTGGTACGGGCGTAACGTCCGTGGCGCCGCTGGATCGCGCGGGCGACTCCGATCTCACCTTTCTGGCGACGGCTCGTTATACGCCCCTCTTCTCGAGGACGCGCGCGGCGGTTGCCCTCGTCAGCCCCGAGCTGGCCGACGAACGCGGGGAGGTGCGAGCGCGCATCGTCGTGGCACGCCCGCACGAGGCCATGCTGCGGGTATTGCCCGCGCTGTACGTCTCGCCTCCGCGCCGTCCCGGTGTTCATGCGACCGCCGTGATCGGCCGTCGCGCCGAGATCGGACGTGATGTAACGATCGGCCCGCACGCCGTCATCGAGCCCGATGCGTCGATCGGCGATCGAGTGACCGTCGGCGCGGGCTGCGTGATTGGGGAGGGCTCGCGGCTTGGCGACGACACGCATCTCTACTCGAACGTGACCGTGTACCCGCGAGCCCTCGTTGGTCGCCGGGTGATCCTCCACTCCGGTGTGCGCATCGGCAGCGACGGGTTCGGCTACGTCTTTCGCGAGGGCGCACACGAGAAGATCCCTCACGTCGGGCGATGCGTGATCGGGGACGACGTGGAGATCGGCGCCAACACGACGATCGATCGCGGCAGTATCGACGACACCGTGATCGGGCCGGGAACCAAGATCGACAACCTCGTGCACATCGGCCACAACGTGCGCATCGGCG
>DASURJ010001024.1:0-23245 GCA_036280115.1 Gemmatimonadaceae bacterium | reverse complement strand
TTCGTGGGCATCGTGGTCCTGCTGCTCGGCGGCGGGCTCCTCGCGGCAACGCGCATTCTCGGCGATGAGCTGTTCCCGATTACCGTCGGGTCGAAGGCCCCCGACTTCAAGGCGACGACGGTCGACGGCGTTCCCGTGACCAGGACCATCGCGGATTACCAGGGTGACGTCGTGCTGCTGAACATCTGGGCCACCTGGTGCCTGCCCTGCCGCACCGAGATGCCCAGCATCCAGGCGCTGCACGACCGATTCGCGTCGAAGGGGCTCAAGGTGGTGGCCGTGAGCGTCGACAACCCCGGCACCACCGAGGAGATACAGAAATTCCGCGACGAGTACGGGCTCACGTTCGACATTCTCCACGACGCGTCGGGCGCTATCAAGCGGGACTATCAGACGACGGGAGTCCCCGAGACGTTCGTCATCGGTCGCGACGGGATCATCCGGAAGAAGGTGATCGCAGCGGCGGACTGGGACTCTCCGGCGAATCGTGCGTTGTTCGCGCAGCTACTTGGCGTCCCCGAATCGGCGAGCAACGCCGGGGCCGACTCAGCCGGCGGGGCGGCGGTCCCCGTGCGGCCCTAGATGGCCGGCCGCGACGACGATCGTTCCGCTCTGGGCGCCACGATCCGGCGGCATCTTCGCGCGGCGTTCACGGAACGGCTCGGGTACAAGGCGGCAGCGCTGTTCTTCGCGATCGTCCTGTGGCTCGTCGTGAGCGCGGAGGAGCCGTCGGAGGAGCTCGTGCCGGTTCGGCTCGAGTTGGCGCACGACTCGTCGCGCGTGCTCATCGGCGGCCGGCCGGCGATTCGCGCGCTCGTGGCCGGCCGTGCGCGTGACCTGATCAACCTCTACGACACGCCCCCGACCGTGCGGAAGACGATCACGGGTGATGATCCGGATAGCGTGGCCGTCTACCTCACGCCTGAAAACGTCTTCGTGCCGCCCGATGTCGAGGCCATCGTTCGCGACGTGCAGCCGCGCAGCTTCGTGCTCGTGTTCGACGTCACGACGAGCCGGCTGGTGCCGGTCAAGAACGAGGTCCGGGTGCTGCCCGACACGGGCGACGAGCGTCGCTCGAGCCCGGTGATGCGAGTCCTGCCCGAGAGCGTCACGATCATCGGGCCGCGGCGGCTGATATCGACAGTATCGTCGGTCAGCACGATGGACCACTCCGTCGCGGTAGCCGATAGCGCGGAGTTCGTCGTTCCCATCGACACGACGACGCTCGCGCCGTTCGTGCGCGTCCGCCCGCCTGAAGTGCGGCTCTCCGTGGTTCGCCCCACGACCGGGCGCCCGCGCACGTCCGCACGGACGACGGCGCAGAACCCTTGAGCGACGCTCGTTCCATGACGCTGGTTCTCGGTATCGAGACGTCGTGCGACGAGACGTCGGCGGCAGTGCTCACGGGCGCGGGCGACGCCCCGACGCTCGCGTCGCTCGTGATCCTCTCACAGGATGTCCACCGCGTGTTTGGCGGCGTCGTCCCGGAGCTCGCGTCGCGCGCCCACCTGACGTCCATCGTCCCGGTGGCGGAGCGAGCGCTCGCGGACGCGGGAGTATCGTTAGGCGACGTCGACGTCGTGGCGGTGACGCACGGCCCCGGGCTCGTCGGCGCGCTGCTCGTCGGCGTGTCGTTCGGCAAGGCGCTCGCGCACGGAAGCGGAGCGGCGCTCGTCGGCGTGCACCACATGGAGGGGCACCTGTTCGCGACCTCGCTCGAGCACCCGGACGCGGTGCCTCCCTTTACGGCGCTGCTCGTGTCGGGGGGACACACGCTGCTCATCGACGTCGAGCGCTGGGGCTCGTACCGCCTGCTAGGCGCCACGCGCGATGATGCCGCGGGGGAAGCGTTCGACAAGGTGGCGAAGCTGCTCGGCCTTCCATACCCGGGCGGGCGCCACGTGGAGCGGCTCGCGGGAGAAGCGAGCGCCGAGGACGCGCGACGCGTTCGGTTCACGAAGCCGATGGTGCGTGGCGACCAGCAGCTCGGCGACGCCGACTACTTCGACGTATCGTTCAGCGGCCTGAAGACCGCCGTCCTGCACGCCGTGCGCGGGACGAGCGACCTGGAGCGGGACCGTGCCCCGATCGCGCGGGCGTTCCAGGACGCCATCGTTGGCTCGCTCGTGGAGAAGACGGCACGCGCGGCGCACGCCTGCGCGAGGACGCGTGTCGTGCTCGGCGGCGGCGTCGCCTGCAACCGAACGCTCGTCGCGGCGATGCGCGAGCGACTGGATCCGGCCGGCGTGTCGGTGTACGCGCCCACGCCCCGGCTCGCGACGGACAATGCCGCGATGATCGCGCGCGCCGGGCTCTTCCACTTCGAGCGTGGCGTACGAGATTCCCTGAGTCTCAACGCCTACGCGGCGATCGACATTCCCGGAATCGTCCGGCTTACGCCCACCACTCCATGAACGGCGCCACCGTAGTCTATCCTTTCGTCATCGACATCGGCCCGCTCTCGCTCACCGGCTTCGGCCTGGCCGTGCTCGCCGCGTTCGCGATCTCGCAGATCATCGCGCAGCGCGAGCTCACGCGACGTGGTCACGACGCGACGGCCATCCCCGATCTCATCCTCGCCGCGGTCCTCGGGACGCTGATCGGCGGGAAGCTGTATTACACGCTGTTCATCACGCAGGACATCCGCGATTTCTTCAGCCGCGCGGGGTTCGTCTTTTGGGGCGGGTTCATCGGCTCCGTCATTGCGTGCTACGTCACGATCAAGCTGAAGAAGCTGAACTTCATCCGGATCAGCGACGTGGCCGGGATCTGCATCGCGGCGGGCTACTCCGTGGGGCGGACGGGGTGCTGGGCGGTGGGAGACGATTACGGCCGTCCGTGGGACGGACCGCTCGCCGTGACGTTCCCCGAGGGCGCACCACCGTCCACCGTCCGGAACATGGAGGAGTTGTTCGGCATTCCCATCGCGCCCGGCGCAGACCCGAATGCGGTGGTGTCGGTGCATCCGACGCAGCTCTATGAGACGGTCCTGGGGTTTGTGATGTTCGCCATTCTCTGGCGGTTCCGCAGTCACAAGCACGCGGAAGGGTGGTTGTTCGGGCTGTACCTGGTGCTCGCGGGGGTGGAGCGATTCTTCGTGGAGTTCCTGCGCGCGAAGGATGACCGGTTTTTCGGCCCGTTCACAGCGGCGCAGATGATCGCGCTGACCCTCACGGCGTTAGGCGCGCTCTGGATGGCCATGCGCTGGAACGTGGGGCCCGGCAAGCCGGGGATCTTCGCCGCGTCGCGAGCGACTGCCGCGACCGCGCGCTGAGCTCACGAATCGGCCCCCGTCCATAGGCTCCACGCGCGACGGTCCGGGGCCGAGTTTACTTCGATTCCTGAAGCTCCGCGTCGGACTTGGCGTCCTGCACCTCGGTGTCGGTCTCGAGACGGGCAAGCTTGGCCTCGAGCTCCTGCACGCGCAGAATGAGATTCTCGACGCGCTGCTCCACCTGCGGGGTGGTCGTCACCGGCTCGATCGTCGGTAGCGCCACGGCGCGATGCGGCCAGAACGTCTTCACCAGCGCGATCACGAAGAGTACGACGAGTAACGCCTGCGCGAGCAGCGTCTCGACACTCGGGAAGATCCCCAGCGCCTCGATGTGTGGGAAGCCGGGGATCACCGTAATGGATACGACGTTCCCCTCCTGGAGCTCTCGGATTCCCTTCCCCATGAACACGAACGCCATGTAGTACAGCAACACGCTCGTGGTCGCGAAGAAGGGGCGTAGCGGAATCCTCAGGCCGAAGCGGTAGAAGAGCGTGAAGATCACCGCGAGAACCGCCCCACCAACGATGATGCCGAACGAGATCGGGAGCCCGTTCCCCTGTCCTTCATTGAACAGCGCCTGGTAGAACAGCGCGGTTTCGGCGCCCTCGCGGTACACGGCAAGGAATGCCACGAACGTCAGTGCCTTCCCGCCTCCATGCTCGAGCGCGGCGGACACCTTCCCGCGAATGAACTGTTGCCACTTCGCCGCCTCGACCTTCGAGATGAGCCAGTAGCTCACCGAGAACAGCACGGCGACCGCGACCAGCATTGTCGCGCCTTCGATTACTTCGCGCGTCGCGGGGAGTGCACGGAGGACGGTCGCGAGAATGACCGCCGTCGCGGCGCTGGCCACCAGCGCGGCTCCCACCCCGACCCAGATCGACCTGAGCCGGTCGCGGTTTCCGGTCTTGAGCAGGAACGCCACCACCGCGCCGATCACGAGGATCGCCTCGAAGCCCTCGCGCAGAATGATGAGGAACGACGCGAAGAACGCGCCCCAGCCGCTCCCCGTGGGCCGGGTGAGCTCGAGGATGTTCGGCATCCCCGCCGCGATGGCGTCGCGCGCCTGTTCGGCGCGACGAACGTCGCCAGCCTTGACGGCGCCCTTGAAGTCCGCGAACTGCCGCTCCAGGTTCGCGACGAGTCCCGGGCTCTTTGCTCGCGCCGGCGTCTCGAGCGGTTCGAACGCGATGTACGCGTCGAACGCGCGGTCGTTCGCGTCCGACGTACGGCCCGCGCGCGCGTCGATGAGCGCCTCGTCGAGCAACGCCATTACCGCGCGCGACACCTCGACGCCGTCGCGCCGCGTCGTTCCGGCCAGATCACCCTGCGGCGGTGCTTTCTCGGCGAGCGTGCGCACGTATGCGACCATCGACGTGACGTCGGCGTCAGTCAGGTCGCGCAAGGGCGGCATCGCGGTGCCGGGCGCACCGTTGCGAATCGCTTCCGCGATCTGCGCATCGCTCCGCTCGGCCTGCCACGCGAACGATGCGAGCTCCGGCGGAAGCTTCGACAGCGCCGCGGCGGCAGGGCCATCATCGGTTCCGGTCGCGCCGTGGCACGTCAGGCACCGCTGCGTGTACAGCCCTTCACCCTCGGCGATCTCCCGGGGCGACGTACGCAGCGAGTTGAGGTACGCCACCACATTCCACCGCTCGTCGGCCGTGAGCCGTTCGGCCCAACCGGTCATCGGCGTTCCGGCGATGCCGACCGACACGATCCGGTACATCAACGCCGGCGATACGTCGTGCATGGCGTCTCGCGTCCCGACGGCGGGCGGGGCTGGATTCATTCCGGCAGCCGCGGGACCATCGCCGCGACCGAGGTCGCCATGGCACGACGCGCAGTTTCGGTCGTAGATCGATTTCCCTTGAGCCAGGTCGATGGCTTTCGTGGGAAGGTCGAGCGCGCCCTCGGTGCCGAGTGCCGCCGAGAATCGCTGGTGCAGCGCGGTGAGCTCCGGCGGCGGACGCTTGGCGACGACGGCGGTCGTGAGCGTGTCGAGCACGGCCTGCACGGCGGCAGCACGATCGCCGCTGAGCCTGGCTGCGACCTCCTTTGCGTCCTTGAGGAACGAGACGGCTTCGTCGTACTCGATGTCGGAGATGAGCCGGCCCCGTGCGTCGATGGCCTTGCCGTACTCCTCCACCGCGACGCCGACGATGCTGGAGAGACGCTTCGCCGGACCCTCCTGAGCCGGGAGCGTCGGGAATGCGGTCAGGGTCAGCAGCGCAGCGACCGCGGCGCTGCGAACGGCGCGCGAGTTCATTCCGAACGAAATTATCGGAGATAGTTGGAGTACGCTAGTCGGTGCCCTGCACGGACTTGGGAGGTTCGGCCTCGAGTACCACAACGGCACCCGCCGTCGTTGCGCTGTGAGTGAGGGTCACCCAGACCGTCGTGATTCCGAGCTCCGCGGCACGCTCCGCCGCCCGACCGTGGAACGTGAGGGTGGGCCGCGAATCACCACGCACGACCTCGATTTCCTTCCAGCCAATCCCCTGGGCGAGGGAGTTCCCGGCAAGCGCCTTGAACGCCGCCTCCTTGGCGGCAAGCCGCGCGGCGAGGTGTTGCGCGGGGAGCGCGCGCGCAAGCGCGTACCCGACTTCGTCGGCGGTGAATAAGCGTCGAAGCGCGCGCTCGCCTTTGGCGTCGAGTAGCCGATCCACGCGCGCGATGTCGACGAGGTCGATGCCGACTCCGACGATCACGTCGCGGCACCCGAGACGAGCGCGCCGTGGATGGCCGACGCGGATATCGCCACGAGCCCGTATGCGCGCCGCCAGAAGCGGCGGCGCGGCGACGCTGGTCCGGCGGCGGTCAGCGCGGGGATTGAAGCCACCCAGCACCGGTCTGCCTCCTCGAACACCCGTTGGACGGCCCAGGTCCATTCACGCCACCGCGCGAGTCGGGCCTCGCTGCCGCTCTCGCGCACGCGCGCGGCGGCATCGCCTAACGAGGTCAGCGTCTCGACGAGCCGTTCCGCGTGCTCGAGCAGCTCGGCCTCCAGCGCTCGGCGGTCAGGCGGGCTGTTCGGGTACCGCTCCGCGGCCAGCTCGCCGAGGGCAGTCGTGAGCGAGTGTGCCAGACGCTGCGAGTCGAACGCGACGAGCCGCGATTCTACCTCGACGAACCCTTCCGCCGCTCGCCGCGCAGCCAGCAGGCTACCGAAAAAGCGGTCGTGATCGGCACCGGGGCGGCCGCGTCGCGACCCGAGGCTGTGCATCGTGCGGGTGAGCTCGGGCAACGCGAGGGCCGACGTCACGATCTGTGAGCCGAGTGGCTGCAGCGCCGCGTGGCCGCTCAGCGCGATCCGGTCACGCGCGATGTGAATGGTGAGCCGCGGTGGTTCCCACACCACGCCGTCCATACGGTCGATGCGCAGTGCGTGCTCGCGGTCGTCGATCGCGACGGACACGACGTTGTCCGCGAGTCGGACGGACCCGTCGGCGTCGATGACGACCCCGCGTACGGTGCCCTGGACGCGAACCGGGATGCGAATCGTCTCAGGCATGGAGTCGCTCCGAACAGTCCGGGTCAGGCGTCATCAATGGCGCGCATCACGGCGCCCGTGTCGGAGAGGTCCGGGAATACGGCGACCGGACGGTGCACCGCCAGCTCCGCGACGGAATATCGTCCCGTCGCGACAGCGATGGCTCTCGCGCCGATGCCGCGCGTACAGTCAATGTCCGCCGGCGTATCGCCGATGATGACGATCGCGTCGCCGTCCACGGTGAGACCAAGACGCTCTCGCGCGCGGCGCTGAGCGATAGCCGGCAGCTCGCCACGCGCTTCGTGGTCCGAGCCGAACGCGCATACGGAGAAGCGGTCGGGATCGATCCCGGCCGCACGAAGCTTCGCCCGCGCCCCGATCTCGATGTTCCCGGTGAGCAACCCGATCCTGCGGTCGCTGCGCGCTTCGAGTGCGTCGAGGAGCTCGAGCACGCCATCGTATCGGTGAACGCGCGTGGCATCGGCCCCGAGCTCCTCGTGCAGCCCGGTCGCATACTCATTGAGGAGTGTCTCCATGCGCGCATCGATGATGGAGTCATCGTGCCCCTCCATGCGCATGAGATCGCGAACGATCTGCATGTCCGTCTTCCCGTCGTACCGGTAGTCGGCCGAGCCCGCGCATCCGAACGCGGTCATGAGCGCGCGCTGCATGGCGCGCCTTCCTGCACCGTCACTCCAGAGGATGGTGCCGTCGATATCGAAGAGAACGAGTTTCACGTTCGGGTGATGATGAGGCCCGTCATGATGCTCCCGGCGCCGAGTCCCTGCCAAACGGTGGGGACTTCGCCGAGCACCATCCACGCGACGGCGAGCGCGACGAGCGGCTGAAGGTTGCTGTACATGGATACCCGGGTGGGGCCGATCCGGCTCACCCCGTAGTACCAAATCAAATTGCCGACCACGAGCGCGCCCAGGCCGCTGTACACGATCGCGCCCCACACCGGCACGGTAACGGCGCGCCAGTCGGTTGCGAGCAGGCTCGGAATGCCGATGAGCGTGACGAACACGGCACCACCGGCGAGACTGTAGGCCCCGACATCGATGCCGGAAAGTCGCTCGGTGTAGGGTTTGATGAGGATGGCAAAGAGCGCCCAGAACACCGAGCCGGCGACGATGAGCGCGCTGCCGAGGACGGTGTCGTCGCCGGCCGGTTGGGTGACGGAGCCGAAGACGACGCACGCGATCCCCGCAAGCTGTAACGCAATGCCGCTCCATCCTCGCGCCCCAACGTGCTCGACGCGAAAGATCCGCCCCGCGATCGCCACGAAAGCCGGGGACGCCGCGAGCATGAGGGCAACGGTTCCCGCTCGGCTTCGAGCGAGCCCCTCGATGAAACAGAGCTGATACAGACCGTTGCCCAGGACGCCGATTCCGACCAGCGCCACGAGGTCGTGCCGAGTCAGCCGCTCGTGTGCGCGAATCCACCTGATCGCGAGGAGCGCGACGACGGCCATCGCGATCCGCACGGCGTTGTACGCGAGGGGCGGGACGCTATTGGTGCCGAACTTCGCGACGGTGTAGTTCACGGCCCAGATGACGGCCATGAGGACGAGAAGGCCATCGGTCAGGCCGGCCGAGCCGGCACGCGCGGTGCCGGCCCCTGGCATCGCGAGTTCGGAGTCGCTCATCGCCGAAAGCTACCGCGGCCGGGCGGGCGATGTACTTTCCCGCATGCACGTCTCCTTCGCGCTCTTCGCCGACGCGGCGAACCTGTCCCAGGAAGGGAAGCTCAACATCCTCGGGGTGTTCGACGCGGTGCAGGTCGCGACCATGCCAACCGTTCACCCACGCGCCACGCTGGTTCTGCGGCTCAAGGGCACGAGCTCCGACATCGGGCGCCACACGGTGGCGCTCCGCTGGCTCAATCCCACGGGTACGGAGCTGTGGTCGTCAGTCGGTGAGCTCGACGTGGGCACGGCATCGCCGCCGCCGACCGTTCCGGCGGAGATGGATCTCCCGCTGATCGCCGCCATCGACCTGCCGCTCGACGAGGTTGGCGGGTACACGATGCAGATCGCGCTCGACAACCAGGTGCACGCGAACGTCAAGCTCCAGGTCCGCGTGGGCGCGCCGGTGCTGCCCCCGAGCGGTATGATCAGCTAGAACAGCCGCCGCGCCATCACGAACCGGTCCAGGAGCGCGAGAACGTACGCGTCGTCCCGGGTGTCGAGCCGCTCGACCGAGTAGCCGCCGCGCCCGAGCGCGACGTGGACCATGCGCGACCCGCCGAGTGCGATTCCGACGTGGGTGATCCGGCGATCGACGCGATCGCTGAAGAAGATCAAGTCTGCGGGCTCGAGACGCGCGATGTTCGTCCCGGCATCGACCCCGATTTCCGCTTGTTGCCATGCGTCGCGCGGCATCAGGACGCGGTGTAGCCAGAACGTCGTCTGCACGAGCCCCGAGCAGTCTGCGCCCCAGGGAGTGACGCCACCCCACTGATACGGCGTCCCGGCGAACCGCTCCAGGGCAGTCGCCGCGATCGACAGCGGATTCTTCTTGAACGTTCGCGCGTGCGACGCGGCGTTCACCGCCTCGCCCGCGATCACCGACTCACCCGCGGCGACCCACGCGCCAAGGGGAAGAGCCCGGGTCGCGCCGGTCGTCGCGTCGCGCACCACGCAGCCGAGCGAGAGCAGTCGCTTGGCCGGCGCCGCGCGCGTGTCGGAGGGATCGCGCAGGTAGCCGCGATGGACCCATCCCTCGTAGCCGTCATCGCCGCGAACGCGCAACCAATCGCCGTCCTGCTCGAGCACCTGCAGGCGGTGTCCGGCGAGCCGCTGCGATACCTGGGGGCTCGACACCCGCGGCTCGCCGTGGAGCGGCGCGATCGACGCGTAGACGGTCACGACGGTGGTCGCGTCGCGCACGTCCGGTGCAGCGTTAGGCGCCTGGGAGACGGGCTTCTCGCCGTCGCTCATCGACGCACCTCGCCGTCAGCGAGCCCGGGAATTCCCTCCCGGCCCACAGCCAGACGCACTGCCCGTTCGACGGCGTCTTCGAGCGCGCCGACCGCGATGCCCTCCACCTGCGGCGGCGGCGCCTGCGGCCCGTCGAGCGGACACACGGCGAAGATCACGTCGCCGTCGAAGCTCGTCCCCGTGGGCGTGATGCGCTTGAACAGTGCCGCCGAGCTGGCCTGGGCGAGCTGCGACAACTCGACGCGGCTCAGGGTCGCCGACGTCGCAACGACGGCGATGGTCGTGTTGCGCAGCGCACGGTCGTCGAACTTGCGCGCCACGCTGCCGGCCGCGATGAGCCGTGCGCCGTCCACGAACCGTCCAGATGCGTCGCGCGCCCCCGCGATGATGTCACCGTGCGCGTCACGCACGTCACCGAGCGCGTTCACGACGGCAACCGCGCCGACCCGGACCCCGGCGGCCTCCGCGGTCCCGACTCCTACCCCGCCCTTCATCGCGCCGGCAATGCCAGCGGCCTTTCCCACGGTCGCCCCGGTACCGGCCCCCACGCTTCCTTCGGCGATGCCGGCCGATGTCGCGGAGTCGCACGCCGCGTAGGCCATGTCCGGTGTGGGCCGCGCGGCAAAGCTGCCTAACGGCTCGAGGTCGAAGATGACCGCGGCCGGAATGATGGGGACCACCCCCTTGCCCACGGGATGGCCGCGCCCGCGCTCTTCCATCCAGCGCATGGCACCCGCCGTCGCGTCGAGCCCGTACGCGGAGCCACCGGTGAGCACGATGGCGTCCACGCGGGTGACGAGATGAAAGGGCGACGCCGTCTGCAGCTCGCGCGTTCCGGTTGCGCGGCCGATCGCGACCGCGGCACACCGGAACGCCGCGCTCACGCCGCGCACGACCGTGAGACCGGTCGCGCCCTGCTCGTCGGTCGCGTGACCGACGGCGAGCCCGAGCGGCGCGAGATCGGCGCTCACGCGCCGGAGCTGGATGCCTTCCCCAACCCCGGCGCCGCTGCACCCGACGCAACAGCCGGCGCGCCAGCCGAGGCCTTCGTCGCGCAGTCCGCGCAGCGCATGGTGCCCCGCATGTTGCACACGTTGCAGATGAATCGCCCGCAGTCGGCGCACGGGTATCCCTCTGACGCGCGCTCCTCGTTGCCGCAGGCACGGCATTGCATGGCGTCACGCTCGTGCAGCTCGGTCATGTTGTTCTCTCCACGATCCCGGTCATTCCGAACGAAGTGAGGAATCGCTCTCGTCGCGGTAGAGGGCTACCGTGTCCGCGAAGCGATGCCGAATTCCTTGATCTTCTTGATGAGCGTCGCGCGCGAGATTCCGAGCTCGCGCGCCGCGTGCGTCCGGTTCGCATTGTTCATGCGCAACGTGCGCTCGATGTGCACGCGCTCGACCTCCTCGAGCGTCCGCGGAATATGGTGCTCCATGACCTGCCCGCTCGGCTCGCGCACCTCGGCCGGCAGATGCTGTGGCTCGACGCGCTCTGCACCGCGCCCGACGATCATTGCCCGCTCCAGCACGTTCCGGAGCTCGCGAATGTTGCCCGGCCACGGGTGCCGCAAGAGCCGCTCGAGCGCAGCGTCCGTCACCGCATGCGGTGCCGCCGGCAGATGCGGACGCAACTCGTCGACGATGCGGCCGATGAGCTCCACCACATCCTCGCGCGACCGCGCACGCAGCGGCGGAAGGTACACGGGCATGACGCTGAGCCGGTAGTACAGATCTTCCCGGAACCGCCCCTCGTTCACCTCCGTCACCAGATCGCGGTTCGTGGCCGCGATGATGCGCGCGTCCGACATGATCTCGCGCGTGCCGTCCACGCGGCGGAACGCCTTTGCTTCGAGTACGCGGAGCAGTCGCGCCTGAAGGTGAGTCCCGAGATCGGCGATCTCATCCAGGAACAGCGTTCCCCCCGCAGCCACCTCGAACAACCCGACCCTCGGTTCCTTCCCGCCGTTCGCGCTCACGTCCTGGCCGAACAACGAGACCTCGAGCGCGTCCGCAGTGAGCGCCGCGCAGTTCAGCTCGACGAACGGCGCATCGCGACGCGGGCTGTGGGCATGAATCAGTTCGGCGACTCGCCCCTTCCCTGAGCCGCTTTCGCCGAGCAGCAGCACGGTGGTCCGCTCGCTCGCGGCCAGCAGCTCGATCTGTGACGCGAGGTCGCGCATGACCGAGGAGCCGCCAAGCGCGAACGCGGGCGCGTGACCGTTGCGCCGCTCGCTGAGATAATGGTTGAGCTGCCGCAAGCGCACTTTCTCGAACGCGCGTTCCGCGACGACAGCGAGGTGCTGCAGATCGACCGGCTTGGTGAGGAAGTTCTCGGCGCCGGCTTGCATCGCCTGCACGGCCAGGGGAATGTCGCCATGGCCACTGATCATGATCACGACCGGCGCGTGCTCACGGATGCGCGCGTACACGTCGAACCCCGTCATGTCCGGCAGCCGAAGGTCGAGCAGCACCACGTCCGGGCGCGTCGCCTCGAAGACCGCGATGCCATCCGCACCCGTATACGCACACGCGACCGAGTGACCGCCGTGACGCTCGAAGAACGACGCGAAGGCGTCGGTGACCGGACGCTCGTCGTCGATGATGAGTACGGACCCCATCAGCGCGCCGCCCCCTGCGCCATGACCACGCGTGTGAGCTCCTCGAACGAGAACGGCTTCATGACACTCGCCCGCCCACATTCATCGAGAAGGCGCCGGGTCTCTTCGTTGTGTGCGTCACCCGTGAGGAAGATGACCCGGGACGCGAGGTCCGGGTCGCGCGCGAGCAGCTCACGATAGATCGCGTCACCGCTGGTGTCGGGCATGCGCAGATCGAGGAGCAGTACGTCGTACTGGCGACTCTCGATCAACGCATGCGCCTCGGCACCCGTGCCCGCGGCGTCGACAACGTGACCGAGGCCGGCGAAGTACCGCACGATCGCGGATCGGATCGCCGGCTCGTCGTCGACCACGAGGATCGTGAGCGCCCGCGTTCCCGACGGCTCCGCCGCCGGCGGATCAGTCTTTGCCGGGGCCGTGCCCGGCAACGCAACAATGGGGAGCTCGACGACGAACGCCGCACCCGCACCCTCAGTCGACTCGACGCGAATGGCGCCGCCATGCTCTCGCACGATACCGTCCGATACCGAGAGCCCGAGCCCCGTTCCCTTTCCGACCCCCTTGGTCGTGTAGAAAGGGTTGAAGACGCGGTCGATCTCTGCCCGCGGGATTCCCGGGCCGGTGTCTCCCACGGTCACGACGATCCGGCCGTTGCGCACTTCCGTCGTCACGACGATCCGTCGCTCACCTTGCCACCCGCGCAATGCTTGCTCCGCATTCCCGATGAGGTTGAGGAATACCTGCTGGAGCTGGAACGGATCGGCCCAGATGGCGGGCAGGGACTCGTCGAGTCGCTCGTGCAACTCCACCCCGTGCACCGCGAGCGCATAGCGACGCATGTCGAGCGTGCTCGCGACGACCGAGTTCACAGACGTCGTGGTCCGCTGCGGCGGATGCTGCCGGGCGAACGTGAGCAGGTTCGAGACGATCTTGGCCGCCCGCCTCGCCTCCGAGTGAATGGTCGCGAGCGCCTCATCCCGCTCGGCGTCGTTGCCGGCGCTGCCGAGGACGAGCTGCGAGAACGCCATGACACTCGCGAGCGGGTTGTTCAACTCGTGCGCAACGCCACTCACCAGCTGGCCGATCGCGGCAAGCTTCTCCTGCTGGACGAGCTGCTCGACGAGGAGCTTCTCCTCGCCCATGTCACGCACGACGGCGAGCGCGCCGGTCACCGCGTTTCCGTCACGGAGCGGCGACGCGAGCAACGACGCGGGCCGCGACACGCCGTTCGCGTCGAGATAGCGAAGCTCTCGGCGCACGCGCCGCCCCTCCACCGTCTCGCGCAGCGTGTCACGAACATCGTCACGGTCGCGCGGATCCAGCACCGTCGTGAACGACGCGCCGAGCAGCTCCGTGCGGTCGCGCCCGGTCGCGGCTTCGAGGGCGCGGTTCACGGACGTGAAGCGGCCCTCGGTATCGACCGTGAAGATGGCGTCGGATGCCGACTCGACGAGGTCCGCGTACCGAGCCTCCGAGCGCGCGAGCGCGGCTTCGCGCTCGCGATGCTCCGTCTCGTCGCGTGCAAGCACGAGCACGCCGGTCACCTGCTCGCCATGGCGGATGGGTGTGACGGTGGCCGAGAGCTGGCGGCGCGCGCCACTCGAGCGCGCAACGGTGCAGTCGAAGCGCCGTCCGTGGCCGCGAGCTGCTTCCTGGAACGCGAGCTCCACGGCGTCGCGGTCGCCGTCGTCCACCCACCGGGCGATCGGACGGCCCAGCAACTGGTCTCGTCGCACATCGAACAGCGCGCACGTGGCCTCATTGGCGGACGTGACGCTTCCGTGCGTGTCGAGCGTGAACAGCGCATCGGTCGCGGTCTCGAAGACGTTGCGATACCGCGCCTCCGATTGCGCGACCGCTTCGCGCGCGCGACGCTCGTCCGTCACGTCACGGAGCGCGACGACGATGCCGGTGACGTGATCGAGGTCTCGCAGCGCCGCCTGGCTCACGGAGACGTGACGCCGCTCCCCGTCGCCGCGGGTGATGATGGCGTCGTAGCGGCGCGCGTCTCCGGCCAGCGTGGCCGCGGTGTGCGCATCCACCTCGGTCACGTGTTCCGCCGGCACGAATGCCGAGAGCGGCGTCCCCGGCAGCTCACCGCGGCCCCCGAGCATCTCCGTCGCCGCGGGGTTCGCGAACGAGATGCGGCCCTGCGGGTCGAGCACGAGGATGGCATCGCTCGCTGTCTCGAGCACCAGCCGGTTCCGCTCGCCGAGCGCGTGCGTTGCCGTCACGTCGTCGAACGTGACGACGGCGCCGCCGTTCGGATGCGGCGACGCGACGATGTCGAACAGCTTTCCGCGCGCGACCGATCGCATGGTGGCGCGGCCCAGCACGCCGTCCTGAATCGCGAGCGACAGCGGGCAGCCGTCACCGATCGGGCGCGGATCGGAGAGAATCGCCTCGTAGAAATGCCGGCCGATCAGCTCGCGCGTGGTCTCGAAGTCCACGAGCTGCATGGCGCGCGAGTTGTAGCGCACGATGCGCCCGTCATCATCGATGACCACCATGCCGGTGGGGATCGCGTTGAACGCGACCGTCCACTCGCGACTCGATTCCGCGAGCTCCTCGTACAGCCGGGCGTTGACGATCGCCACGGCGACATGGTCGGCGAGGCGCTGCAGCACGCGCGCATCGTCCTCGGCAAAGTCGGCCTGGCGATTGAAGACCGACAGCGTGCCGATGACGCCCTGGGCGGTGGACAGCGGCACGGCGATCGTGTTGCGGATCTTGACCAGTCGCTGCGCCTGGCGGCTCACTTCCGGGTCGTTCGGCACGTCGTTGACGATCACCGCGCCCTCGTTCCGCACCGCGCGACCGCTGATGCTCGCCCGGATCGGCAGCATGAGCCCCGCGAGCAGGTCACCACTCCCCGCCGCGGCGACGACGTGCAGGTACTCGCCACGCCGGAGCCCGATGCAGCCGCCCTCCACGCCGATGAGCGACATCGCGTGGCGCAGAATGAGACGCATCACTTCGCCCACGCGCAGCGACGCGCTCACGGCGCGCGCGACGTCCGCGAGCGCTTCTGTCTGACGCCGATCGCGCTGGCTCTCGGCGTAGAGCCGGGCGTTGCTCAGCGCGCTCGCTGCCTGCGCGCCCATCGTGAGGAGCAGATCGGCGTCATCGTCCGCGAACGCGTCGCGGCGCGAGCTCGCGACCGCGAGCACAGCCACGAGCTGAAGGCCGATGCGGAGCGGTACCGCGAGCAGCGACGCCGTCGGAACTCCCGAGCCCACCAGGAGAGCGTCGGCGTCGATGAGGGCGGACGCCGCCGGATGCGGCTCGGCCACGAGCACCGGTTGCCCGCTCTTCGCGACGCGCGCGATCACCCCATCCCCGAGCGCGGCCGGCTCCGACGGCAGCTCCACACCGCCAATCAGACGCACGATGGGCGTCACCACGCCCCGCTCGAGGTCGGGCTGAACGACGACGACACTGTCGCACGCGATGAGCTGTGACACACCGCGCGCGACCTCGAGCGCGATCTCGCGCTCGTCCAGCGAGCGGGCGAGCGCGCTCCCCACGTGTTGCAGACGCTGCAGGCGCTCCGCCTGTCGCGCGGTCAGCTCGGACAGCCGGACCTGCTCGATGTGGTGCACCACCTGCTGCGCGAACAATTCGATCATGCGCAACCGGCCGAACGCGGTGGGCGCATCGTCGACGGGGTCGCCGAGCACGAGTGTCGCCACAGGGTGACCGGCCGGTGTGCGAAGCGGCAGCACGTGCGTCCCCGTCGCGCCCCACTCCGCCGTCCCGTGCCGGAGGTCGCTCAGCGCGAGGACCTCGTGCGCCTCCATCCCGACCGCAATGCAGCGCGGGCCATCGTGATCTCCCTCACGAATCGCGATACCCACGCGACCGAAGCCGATCGATTGGATGGCGTGAACGAAGATCCGGAGCCGCTCGTCGAGCGAGGTTGCTCGCCCGACGTCGATCATCGCCGCGTGCAGCACGAGATAGTGATCCCGGTCACGCAGCAGTGTGCGAATGCGCCCAGCCACCGACGGCGGAAGCGATTCGAGCAACACGAGCTCGTCCGCCGACCACCGTTCTTCGGTGGCGATCGGCGCTGGTCCTGCGCTCACGGCCGGCGCGGGACGAGGACGTTCGCTGCGAGCGGCTCCACAACGACGTCGATTGGCGTCATTCCCACGAGGTCTCCGTCGGCCTGCACCGGACGCCGGGGCTCCGTCTCGACGCGAAGCCGCCGCCCGGCAGTGTACAGCATGCACGGATCGGTGCGGAAATCCTTGCGGAGCAGCCGCCAGGCGATCCGAACCGAGTCACGCAATCCCTTCGGGGAGAAGACGCACAAGTCCAGCAATCCGTCATCTTGTCGGATTCGAGGCCCGAGCGTGATCAACCGACCAAAAACCGCACCGAAATTGGCCACCATCACCATTGTGGCGTCGCGCCGATACTCGACGCCGTCAACGTTCGCGACAACGGCGAACCGTTCGTGCGCGAGCGCCGCCCGCGCACCAGTGATGAAGTAGGCGAGCACCCCCAGTCGCCCCTTCAACACCGGCGTGGTGCTCTCGACCATCTTTGCGTCGATACCGACGCCGGCCGCGAACGCGAAGCGGCGACCATTGATGGCCCCGAGGTCGATCCGTGCTTCGTCGCCATCCAGGAGCGCGTCCACGGCGGCGCCCACCCGCAATGGTATGCCGAGCACGCGAGCCACGAGATTGCCGGTGCCTCCGGGCAGAACACCCACCGCCACGCCGGAGTGCGCCAACGCCCCGATCACCTCCATCACGGTGCCGTCGCCACCAAGCGTGAACACGGCGTCGAAATCTCGGCCCCGGTCGCGCGCGACTTCCGCGGCGTGCCCCACGCGTTCGGTGAGTACCTGATCACACGCGACGCCGCGCCGCGCAAACGCCGACGCCGCGATCGCCTGTTTATCGACGCCGCGGCGCGAGCCCGGGTTGACTACGAGAAGGACGCGTCGCCTCAGAACCGCCACGTCCGGAAGATGTCGAACCCCCACTGGCGCGGCGTCGGCGCGAACCCGCGCGCACTCAGTCCGGTGTTACAGAGAAGCGCGTTCGTCGGGGGCTCGTAACCGGCAGAGATGCCGAGGTTCTCACTGAGGCGGTAGTCGAGCTTCACGCCGATCGCGTCCGCGAGATTCTCCGTCGTTCCCGATCCGCTGCCGCCGAGGAGCGATCGCACCTGGCATACGCCCACGTCGGCGCGCACGAACGCGCGATCGCCCACCTGTTGCCCGAAGCCGAGCCGCGCGCCGCCGAAGATGCTGTTCAGTCCCTGACCCAGGCCGGCGTTCTGTCCGAAGGTCTGGCGGCCAAGCTCGATGTCCACCACGTCGACGAACCCGAGCCCCATGCGAATCCAGTCGCCGAGGTAACTGCCCGCAGTCGCAAACAAGCTCGCCGCCGCGCTCTGACTCGTCACGTTGAAGCTCGGCGCGCCGGTCACGAGGTAGCTCACCAGGTCCGTCTGCGAGATGTTGAGCAGACTGTCCGCGCTCGAGAGCGTGATCTGCGGCTGGGCAAGGGTGCCGCCGATGTTCACCCGAATGCGAATGTCCTGCTCGGCGAACGACGCGGTGCTCACCCGACGTACCGTATGGAGCGCGTCGATGTCGAGCGTCGGGTTGAAGTCGGGATCGCCGTAGAATCGCACCGTCCCGCTCTCGACGGTAAACGTGCGCTGCACGATGCCACCGAGATTGAGGCGATACGTACCACGGTTCGTGGTGAGCGCGCCCTCCAGCGCGAGCTGGTCGAGCGTGCGGTCTTCCTCGCCGCGATGGCCGACCGTCACGGCAACCGACCCGCCGAGGTTGATGTTCGCTTCGGCCGAACGGAGCCATACATCGCTTCCCATGCGAACCTGCACGTTCTCGACGCTCAGGTTGCGAACGAGCTCGGGCGGCGGCTTCGGAAGCAGCGTACGATTCGTCGTGAGCGTCGTGTCGATGATGTTGTACAGCGCGGGGTCGTCGAGACTCACAATATCGCGGCCGATCAGCTCGGGGATGAAGACCGTGCCCCGCTCGACCGTCATCGACCCCGTCAGACGCGAGCGATCATACGAACCCTCGAGCCTCAGCCCGCCCGACACGTCGAGGTGCGCAATGCGCGCGCGCTCGATGATGTGAAAGTCGCGCGCCGTGAGCTCGAGGTCGAAGCGCGGATTGTCCCAATCGGCGAGGCTCATATACCCGCCGAGGGTCAGCGTCCCTGTGCGCTCCTCGCGTGTCGTGACGCTGAACTGGCTGATGTCGATGCTGTCGCCAGCGAACTCGAGCCTCGCGTTGAGGTCCGACATCCGTACCCCACCCATGGGCGCGAGACCGAGAGCGCCGCGCGCGATGGTGACGTTGCCACTCAGCGTTGGCCGCGGCCACACCCCCCCGATATCGAGATTCGCCGCGAACATCCCGCTCGCGTTCTGCACGGCCGGCGAGATCGTCTCGAGAATCGCGAGCTCCACGCTGTCGGAGCGGATTTCCCCGCGCAGCGAATCCGAGAGCATCCGTTTCGGCACCGACGCCAGCGCGAGGTCCACGGGGATCGATGCCGTGATCGAGAGTGCGGAACGGCCATCTCGGAGCAGGGCTACGGTCGCGTTCATCCGCCGCGTCGAATACGCGCCGTCGAGCGTCGCATGGTCCAGACGCACGTCGCCGAACCGAGGTCGGTTGAAGTTCCCGGTCAGCGTCATGCGTGGATCCGTCCGAACGCCAGCGACGTCCACCTTGAACGACACAACGCCCTCGAACGGCACGTTGGCCTGCGCGAGCTCACCGATGTCACCCAGCTCAACGCTGTCCGCCTGAACCGTCAACGCGATGGGCGCCGTTACCGGAACCGTCCCAACGACGGTCAGCGCCCCTCCATTGATGTCGCGCACGCGAATCGTATCGAGCGCGATCCCGTCCGGACTGATGGTGACGCGAGTCGTCCGCTCGAGCGTCAGGCGATGATCGCGTACCGCAAGGTCGAGCGAGTCGAGCGTGACCACGGTCGTGTCGGCCATGAGGGCACCGGATCCGTACACGAAGAGTTGTGGCCCATTCCCGCTTGCCACGTGCACGCCGAACGTCCCGTGCTCGCGGTCCGACGCCGCGAGCCCGACGGTTGCGCTGTCGATCACCACGCCCGCCACCGCCGCCGTATCGACGCGCACCGTGATCGACCCGCTGATCGAGTCCGTAATGTCGGCGAAGTCGAAGCGGCCGTTCACTGCGTTCGCGCGATCGCCCCGTATCCAGATGTCGTAGGCTTCGATCCGCCCGCCCACGAGGTCGAGCGAATCGCGCCAACCGCGAACCCAACCGCTCACGTTCACGCGCCCATCGAGCGAGTCGGCCGGCGCCGGCGACCCATTCACTTCGAGCACGGCGATCGAGTCGGCGTTGCCGAGGTAGCGGCGGATGCCACCGAGCGAGTCGATCGCAATCTCGAAGTGGACCGAGTCCGACGTGCCAGCAATGAGCCCGAGTCCGCCGCGCGCAGCGAATCTCCCGGCAACGGCATCCACGTGTAGCGTGTCGATCCGTGCGCGACCGCTCGCGAATCCCACCCGCCCGATCGCCTGGAAGATCCGCACGCTGTCCACGAGCGATCGGTCGAGGTTCAGGGACACGACGCCTGCGAGACTCGCGAGTGTGGAGTCGAGCGACGCCGAGTCGGCGCTCACGTCGAGCTCGGCCCGTCCCGTCAACGACGTCGTTGGAATCGTGTCGTTCTCGAGGAGCCGCCGGACGTCCAGCTCCCGGAACGTCAACGAGCCCCGGGCGGCATACGTCTTCGGGTACCCGTCGATGCGCCCGTCGTAAGCGAACGAGCCTGCCGGGCCCGAGAGATCGGCAGTCACGAGCAAGTCGTCGAGATCGCCCTGAATGCGGAGCGGGCCCACATACGACCCGCGTAACGGCAGCGCCGGGTACGACCGCGCGAGCGTCGTGAACGACAGCGGCTGCACGTCGAGGGCGAGATCGTACGTCGTGAACACGTCGCCGAGTGTCACGCGGCCACTGCCTGTCGCGCGCGACGGGTCGCCCGGACCATCGCGGTGCGTGAGGTCCGCGTTGCGGAATCGCACATCGAGCCACGACGAGTCCAGCGTCGCGTGGCCCGACACGATCCCGCCCACACGAGGAAAGTCGGGGTTGAGGTACTGGATCGTGCGAAGGTCCAGTTGCGCGACATCGACGTCGAACCCGCGGAAGCGCGTGAACGCGGGAGACAGGATGTCGAGCTCGCCGCGCGCCGCCGCCCGCGTGACCGCCCCCCGCACGTTTGCATCGGTGAACGTGATGCGCGCGTCGTCCACGTCGAACCGATTCACCGGCCCGCCACGCCCGCGCACCGTCCCGGTGAGGTCGCCCTGCCAGTCGTACGAGAACGGTCCGCCGGCGAGTGCGCGAAGGAGATCGAAGTTCACCGGCGCGGCCTCGAGGGCCACGTCCTTCACGATCAGCACGGGCCCACCCACGCCGAACGTCATGTTCCCCTTGAGCCGCGATCGCGTCGTGCGCACGTCCATGTTCGAGATCGCGTAGTCGATGATGGACAGCTCGCGCTGGTTCCTGATGTGGAGCTCCATCGACCCGCCGCCGGTGCGCGGCAGCGTGGGGTACACCCATGCGACATCCGCGAGCGACACCGAATCTGCCATGACATGGATGTCGTACCGCGTCGGCAGATCGCTTCCCCAGACGATCTTCCCCGTCGCCGATCCCGTGGAGCCCGGAAGGTCGAAGTGCGAGAGCTCGAGCCAGATCGAATCGCCGGCCTGACGCACACCACCGCGCGCGTTTCGGAACGCGAACGGCGGATCGACCTCGTCCACGTCGAGGCGCGCAATGTGAAACAGCCGCCCGGCGCTGTCGGGGTCGGCGATTCGCACGTAGCCGGAGACCAGATCGATGTTGTCCCATCGCCACGTGCGATGGAACGCGTTCGGCCCAATGCGGTGCACCTCCTTGTCGCTGCGCTCGAGGTTGTACTCGATCGCGCTATCGCGCTTCGCGCCGCGCAGCGAGTCATCCGGCTCCCACGGCATGCTGAGCAGGAACTTGCCGTCGCGCACGATCACCGAGTCCGCGACGATGTAGTCGGCCCAGCTTCGCTCGGCCCCCGGAACGCGTGGCCGCTTGGGGCCCGGCGGAAAGATCCGCTTCCAGTTCCAGGTGTTCGTCGAGTCCTTCCGGAGATGAACCAATGGTCTGTCGATCTCCACGCGCGTGAACAGCGTGCGCCGGTCGATCAGGTCACGCGCGTCCCAGTGCGCGGTGAGTCGGCCTACGCTCACGAACACCGAGTCGTCGAGGCCGCGGATCTCCACGGAGTCGACCACCGCGCCACCGATCGAGAGCCCCGTGATGCGTCCGATCCGCAAGGTCCCACCCTTCAACCGCGGCGTGATGATGCGCTGCACGTAGTCGCGGGCGAGGTTGCGTCCAAATTGCGTCTCGAGCAGCGTGAACCCGGCGATGACCACGAGCGCGCCGACCCCCAGGAGGGTGAGCGCGCTCGAGAGCACGACGAGTCGCCGACGAGTCAGAACGCCTGCCCGATCGAAACGTGGAACGCGAAGCGACGGAGCGCGCCCCCATTGACCGGCGTGAATGTCGCCGGGCAACCGCGCGGAGCGGCCTGCTGCTGGAGCGCCGGGTCGTTCAGCGAGATGTCGGGGTGCCACCCCGTCACGGCGAGCCCGTTCCCCGGACTCACGCAATAGAGCGGCGCCCGTCCGCCGCCGGGCGGAACGGGCGCGTCGACGTACGCGGCCCCGGCTTCGCGCTCGTACGGCTTGTAACCGATGTCCACGCGAATAGGACCGATGAGCGTACCGAGGCGCATCCCGACACCCGGCGTGATCCGCAGCGTTCCGAATGACCGCTCCACGCCACCGGCGCCACGAGTCCAGACCTGACCGGCGTCGACGAAAAACGCGAGCTGAAGCCGCTCGGGCAACACCGGGCTCGGCACTCGAAGCTCGACGTTCGCCACGGCCACGCTGTTGCCACCCACCGGGAGCACGCGCTGCGGCTCCTTCGTCGAGTCGCTCGAGAAGTACACCGTATCGCGCGCCTCGCTCGGCTCGATGCACTCCCCCGTTGGGGCCGTGCACACCTTCACCTCTTCGGGCAGATAGACGACCGGCCCGAGCTCGTTCTGGCGATACCCGCGAACGCTATTGGCGCCACCGGCGTACAGCCGCTCCTGCTGCGGAATGAACACCGCGCTGTCACCACCGAGCTCGATCCGCTGACCGAACACGAGCCCACCACGCAACCGCGCCGCCAGCACCACGCCGCTGCCGAGCGACCAGTTCCACGACGCGTCCGCAACGACCTTGTTGAACTGCAGGTCAGGATCCGAGCCGATGAACTGACTGGCGTTCCGCAGCTCGACTGTCATGGATGACCCGGTCGTCGGATTGAGCGGATTGTCGCGTCGCTCGCGCCCCAACACGGCACTCACTATCGCGAGGCGCTGCGAGCGCCTCAGGAACTCCTGCTCATCGATGTCGCACACGCCGATCACACCACAGAAGATCGCCGGCTCGGCGCTCGTCCGGCCGTACTCGAGCTGGTACGCGTACGTCGCCGACAGGCGGCGTGGCAGCAAGTGGTTGACGGATAGGACGGTGCCAATGGGCGTGTAGCGTCGGTACACGAGATACTCCGATCGCAGCTCACTGTACACCGTGACCGACGGGATCGCGCGCACGCCGAACAAGGCCGACTGGCGAAGCGTCGCACCCACGTAGTAGTTCAGCGTATCGCTGTACACGTCTTCGCGCGCCTGGCTGCAGAGCGTCTTCACCGGGCCGCCGACTTCGGTCGGATAGCCCACGCCGATCTTCGACGCGCGCGCATTGAGGTCGAGCCGACGTAACCCGCCGAGGAACCCGACATCGGCAAAGTCG
>DASURJ010001023.1:0-5168 GCA_036280115.1 Gemmatimonadaceae bacterium | reverse complement strand
GGCCCGCCTGGTGGAAGTACGGCGAGGCGTACGGCAGCCCGCGCTCCCTCGTCGGCGGTTTGCGTGCCGCGAAAGCCGTTGAACTCCGTTGCGGTGTAGCCCGGGTCGGCCGCGTTGACCTTGATCGGCGTATCGCGAAGCTCGTGTGCGAACTGGACCGTGATGGCGTTCAAGGCCGTCTTCGATGAGTTGTACGCGAGCAGCTTCATTGCGGCGAACTCGAAGTCGGGATTCAGATTCTGCGCGATCGACCCGAGCGCGCTCGTGGCGTTCACGATGCGGCCTGCCGGCGAGCGGCGGAGCAGGGGCAGGAACGCCTGGATGACGGCGACTGGACCGAAGACGTTCGTCTCGTAGGTCGAGCGAAGCGTGGCGAGCGGGACTTCGCTCGGCGCGAGCCCGTTGTCCAGCCTAACGCCGGCGTTGTTGACGAGCACGTCGAGGTGGCCGTACACGCGCTCGACCGCCAATGCGGCGGCGGTAATCGTCGCGGGGTCCGTGACGTCGAGAGCGATCGCGTGCGCGTCGATGCCCTCGGAGACCAGATGCGCGGCCGCGGCAGCTCCCCGGGCCGCGTCCCGTGAGGCGACGAGAACGGTGAACCCTCGGTGCCCGAGCTGTCGCGAGATCTCGAACCCGATGCCGCGGTTCGCGCCCGTGATCAGCGCGACCTTATTCGCGTGCGACGACATGTCAGTGACTCCCCGAAGACAGCCGGAGGCCGATGACGCCGCCGACGATGAGCATGAGGCTCGCGAGTCGGGCCACGTCACGCGGCTCGCGGAACAGCAGAATCCCCAGCACCGCGGAGCCGACGGTTCCGATGCCAGTCCAGGCGGCGTAGCCGGTGCCGACCGGCAACGACCGCAGTGCATGGGACAGGAGCACGAAGCTCGTGACGCCGGCCGCAACCGTCGCCACGCTCGGCCACAGTCGCGTGAAGCCGTGCGTCATCTTGAGGCCGAGTGCGAACGCCACCTCGAAGGCGCTCGCGATGAAGAGAAGGGTCCACGCCATCGGGATTCTCCTCGTTGGTCGGATATTCCTCATAACGAATATCGCATGGAGGTGAGTGGTGGAGGTCGGCTGATCAGTCCGTTGGGGAAGAGCGCGCCAGCGCCAGGAGCTCGGCGAGCGTCTCGAGCTGCTCGCGCGTCATGTGCCGCAAGCGCTCGCGATGCACGCGCGCCACGGGCGCGTCGAGGCTCTTCAGTATTTCCTTTCCGGCATCGGTGATGGTAGCCACGACGATCCGCCGGTCGCGGGCATCGCGGGACCGGTGCACGAGCCCTCGGCTCTCGAGCCGGTCGAGTAGGCGCGTCAGGTCGGGGTCGCGGTTCACCATTCGCTCGGCAACCTCGCCGCAGGACGCCCCGTTCGCGCCGGCACCGCGCAGAATGCGGAGCACGTTGTATTGCGCGAACGTCAATTCCGCGGCGCGGAGCACTTCGGTCTCACCTTGCAGCAAGGCATCTCCCGTTCGCAGCACGTTGAGGAAGACCTCTTCCTCGAGACTCGCGAACGGCTTCCCCTGTCGGATCTCCAGGCCGAGTACGGATTTCATGGCCTGAGATTTATTCCTCGCGAGGAGTTTCCGCAAGAGGTAAGGTGTTTGGAGTGTGGCGGACGGGCCGTCGGCCCGTCCGCCTAACGCGTCACGCCTGTGCTCCCGCTGCCTGCTGAGCGGCCTTTGCCATCCATTCCTTGCCGGCCTTGTCCATTTCCTCGAGGGACATCTCCTTGACGCGTGTGGCGATCCCCCATTCGTGGCCGAACGGATCGGTGACCTTGCCATACCGGTCGCCCCAGAACGCGTTTTCGAGGGGATACCGAACCGTCGCACCCGCCTTCAACGCCCGATCGAACGACGCGTCCGCGTCCTCTACGTAGATGTGGAGCGAGCCGTGGACGCCGCCCAGGCTCTGCGGTGAGCGCGTGCCCCACTGCTCATTTTCCTCGCCGAGCATGATGACCGAGTCGCCAATGCGGATCTCGGCGTGGGCGATGGAGCCGTCCGGGCCGAGCATGCGGTGGAGCTCCTCGGCGCCGAACGCGGTCTTGTAGAAGTCGATGGCGGCGGGGGCGTTGCGGACGACGATCGCCGGGGTGACGGTGTGGTACCCGGCGGGGACGTGGGTGTTGGACATGTGCTACCTCCGGCTTGAATTGGGCGGAGACGTGCCGAGTTTCGGCGTCTATTCGGGACGCACAAGGTAGCGGGAACAGATGTCCCCGCAAGTCTGCGCGCTCCTGGTCCCGCGGCGTGCGTATTCCGCCCAGGACGTTACGAAGGAACCCCGTTGAAGCAGCGCGGGGTCAGAGCTGAAGATGCTCTGACCCCGCGCGGCGTTCGAAAGATGCGTTAGGACTCTGACCCTGACTCTGACCCCTTACGAAACTAAGGAGCGCGGTCGAGGCAGGTGTTCGTGCCGATGGGCAGGTTGGGGTTGTTCTGCTCGGCTTGCGGCAGTGGTACGGTTACGTCCGCGCCGTAGTTCCCGCCCTTGTGCCACTGACCCGTCGGAAAAACAGTGTCGGCTGCCCGACCGTACTGGCGAATCAGTCGGCGCAGGTCACCGGTACGGTGCCCGGTCGAGAACAGCCAGAAAGCGCGTTCGCGAAACAACTGATCCAAGCGCCCCTCATCCGTGCCGGGATCGGTCAACGGGTCGAGACCTGTGACGGTCGTCCGGGCCGCGTTGAGTGTGGCCAGCGCGGCGTCGGGTTGCCCAGCATTCAATTGCGCCTCGGCTTCGATCAGTCGGGCCTCGATACCGCTCACGATCGTGACGGGGCTCTCCCGTTCCGGCCAGATCCGCTGGATGTAGAGTGGTGTCTGGTCATCGTCCCGTCGGCTCGACGTCACGCCAATCGCGCGGCAGGCCGCGTCGCCCCCGAGACAGACCGGCACGCGCGGGTCGTTCGCCGTGGCGAAATCCAGCCCGTTGCCTCCTTCACCCGTGCTGACGCTGTACCGGCGGACCGAATTGTTGAATACCCAAACTTGGTTCTCCGATGTCGTCGTGGCGTGGACCTGCTGGTACACGAAATTCGTTGGGACATCGCTGACCGCGGTGGCCGCGTCGGCGTGGCGATCGAGGTTCAAGAGGATTCGCCCGCGGAGCACGCGCAGCGCGTTGCGCACGCGCACGTCCGCGGCACTCGTCCCGGTGATCAGCGCCAACCCGGCGTCCGCGTGCGCGAGCGCGCGTTCGAACGTCTCGGTCGTGGTAACCGGCTCCCCGTATTCCTCCGCGCCGTCGACGACGTCGCTGAAGATGATCCCGTTGCAGTAATGCTCGCCCATGAGGTTCTCGACGAACGCCTGCACGAAATACATCTCCGCGACGTTGGCGCGCGGCGCCGTCGGGTCGTGCTCGTCGAGCAGTTCGATGGCCTGCGCCGCGGAAAGTCGCGCGCGGTGCAGCGCACGGTTCGCCGTGGTGAGGAAGCTGTTCTCGATCGTAATGACACGCTGGTCGATTTCCTGGCGGGCGATGAACGAGTCGCCGTTGTTCCACTCGTCGCTGAACAGTCCGCCGAGCAGGAACAGGCTCTCGCCGCCGCTCGTTGCCGTGTTGAGCCGGGCGAGTGCGCCCAGGCGCACGGCGTTGGCGCCGGCGGCCGAGGCGACGTTCCCCGGGTTGATGATGTCGGGGTCGGTGACGTCGAGGATCTCGTCCGTCGACCTGCAGGCGGAAGCCGCTAACGTCGCGAGGAGGACCGCGACCGCGGCGCGGCGCACACCGCCGCGCGTCTGCGTCATGTATGCATTCATGCGGTGCTGTTCCTCAGAAGCCAAGGTTGATGCGGAACGAGAAGTAGGTCGGCGGTCCGAACGCCTGGAACGATGACGGTGAATCACCGGTAGTTCCGAACGCTTCGGGGTCGAGCCCCGTGTACTTCGTCCAGATCACGCCCACGTTGCGAACGGACGCCGTCGCCACGAGGCTCTGGCTGCGCAGATACCGGGCAATCCACGCCCTCGGCGCCGTATACGACAACGACAACTCGCGGAAGCGAATGAAGTCGCCGTCCTCGAGGAACCCCGACACGGAACGGCTCGGGTGCTCGCGAACCATCACCGCCCGGGCCTGCTCGAAGAGCGACGCATTCGGGCTGATGATTCCGGCGCAGTTGAGGCGGCTCGAGCAGCGGATGCGCTCCGTGTTGTTGTAGACCTTGTGACCGCCCTTGTAGTCGAGCATCCCGCTCACCCGCAGGCGGCGGTTGAACAGGTCAATGCCGCTCGACAGCGCTGCCTCGCGCCTCGGCGACGAGTAGCCGTTGAAGACGTTCGTATCCGTGACGGTGATCTCGGTGATGTCGGCGTTGGAGTTGTACCGGATGATGCCGTCACCGTTCTTGTCCTCCCAGCTGACGAGACGCCTCGACCACCACCCGTTGAGTGGGTAGCCCTCGCGATTCTGGAGCGTCGACGAAAGGACGATGTTCGGCAGACCACCAAGGCTCACGAGCTCGTTGTCGTTCGTCGACCCATTGAGCGTCACGTCCCACCCGAACGTCGGCCGCTGGATGAGCTGCGCGTTGACCAGCGCCTCCCACCCGCGGTTCCGCACCTCGCCGAGGTTCTCGAACCGCTCCGTGTCACCAGTACCGAGCGACGGCGGTAGCACGCGCTCGACGAGCGCGTCCTTCGAGACCTTGTTGTAGAACGTGATCTCGGTCGAGAGGCGATTGTTCCAGAAGGAGCCATCGACGCCCAGCTCGACCTCGGTGGACCGCTCGGGCTTGAGCTCGCGATTACCGAGTGCGGTGAACACGACCCCCGTATAATCGGCGCTCTCACCCTGATAGCGTCCCGTTGTCGCGGAGTAGAACGCAACGGCGTCCGTGGTCCCCGGCTGGACTCCCGAGGCGCCGTACGCGGACCGCAAGCGAAGCTGATTGAGGAACCCGGCCTGCGGGAAGAACGGCTCGTCCGAGATCACCCACGAGACCGCCAGCTTCGGATAGAACACGGTCTCGAAATCTGCACCGAATGCGCTGTTCCGATCGGACCGAACGGCGCCGGTAATGAACAGGCGATCGTTGAGGGCCAGGCTCTGCTCGATGAAGCCGCCGAGTGTGCGGCTCTCGGTGGTCGTCTCGTCGGCGTCCTTCGTCCCGGCACCGGTGATCGTGGTGGCGCCCGGCGCGAGTACCTC
>DASURJ010001022.1:0-2986 GCA_036280115.1 Gemmatimonadaceae bacterium | reverse complement strand
CACGGCACCGCGTCGCGCATGGCGTGGCTCGCCGTCGCGGCCATGGCGACGCTGTACGTCGTGCGCCAGACGGCTGCGCACGTGCGGCTGCGCCTCATGTCCGTGCTCGGCGAGTTCGTCGCGCGCGACCTGCGGGCACAGCTGTACGCGCACATCCAGCGTCTCAGCCTGTCGTTCTTCTCGCGGAAGAAGACGGGCAGCCTGATCACGCGCGTCACGGCCGACACGGACCGACTGTGGGAGTTCGTCGCGTTCGGCGTGGTGGACGTGTCGCTCTCGATCGTGATGCTGCTCGGGCTCGGCGTCGTGCTGCTCACGCTCGACTGGCGGCTCGGCCTCGTGATGACGCTGCCCGTGCCGCTCTTCTGCTGGCTGATCTATTGGCACGGAGAATCGCTCAACGCGCGGTTCATCCGGGCGTGGCGGAAGTGGTCGCGCGTGACGGACGTACTCGGTGACACGATCCCCGGCATTCGCGTGGTGAAGGCGTTCAACCAGGAGACGCGCGAGATCGGCCGGTTCGTCGAGCGGAACGACGACGTGACGGGGGAGTTCAACCGCATCCACGAGTTGTGGACGACGTTCTGGCCGCTGCTGATGTTCGCGGTGCACACGACGACGGTGCTCGTCTGGGTGTTCGCGGTGCCGCGCCTGCTCGGCGACGGCGCGCCGCTCTCACCCGGCATCTTCGTGTCGTTCCTGCTGTACACGACGATGTTCGTGGCCCCGATCGAGGTGATCGGGCAGATGGTGCGGACGGTCAACCGTGCCACGTCGTCCGCGCACCGCGTGTTCGAGGTGCTCGACAGCGAGCCGGAGGTGCGGGACGTGTCCGATCCGGTACGGCTCACCCCCGTCCGCGGACACGTCACGTTCGAGAACGTCAGCTTCGCCTACGACGGCGTGCGGCAGATCCTCAAGGGGATCAGCTTCGACGTGCTGCCGGGCGAGCTGATCGGCCTCGTGGGTCCGTCGGGCGGCGGCAAGTCCACGGTGGTGAGCCTCATCGCGCGGTTCTACGACGCGACGAGCGGCGTGGTTCGTGTGGACGGCGTGGACGTCCGCGCGCTCGACACGGGCCATTACCGCGAGCAGATCGGGATGGTGCTCCAGGATCCGTACCTGTTCCACGGGACGGTGCTGGAGAACATCCGCTACGGGCTGCCGGAAGCGTCGTTAGGTGCGGTGGTGGCGGCGGCAAAGGCGGCGAACGCCCATGACTTCGTCTGTAAGCTCGGCCAGGGGTACGACACCGTGGTCGGCGAGCGGGGACATACGCTCTCGGGCGGTGAGCGCCAGCGCATCTCGATCGCGCGGGCGATCCTGCACGACCCGCGAATTCTGATCCTGGACGAGGCGACGAGCGCGGTGGACACGGAGACGGAGCATCAGATCCAGGAGGCGCTCGACCGACTGATCGCCGGCCGGACGGTCTTCGCGATCGCGCACCGGTTGTCCACGTTGCGGCGGGCATCACGGCTGTTCGTGATCGCGCAGGGCAAGCTCGCCGAGTCGGGCACGCACCGCGAGTTGTTAGGCAGGCCGGACGGGATATACCGCCGGCTGTATGAAATGCAGTTGCAGCTCCAGTAGCGGTAGCGGTCGACCGGCGAATGGTACGTACGCTGGTTCGGCAGGGACGACCCGTTGTGAGTGATCAGGTGTCAGTCGGAGAGTCATCAGTCGTGAGTTCATCTGCTGCCAGTTGCCAGTGGAGTCGAGCAGCAGGCACTCACGGCTGATCACTGGATCCCTCACGACTCATGACTCTCCGACTGACACCTGACGACAGATGACTGACGCAAACCCGAGCTGAGGTGGAGGTGGGCACATGACGGTTTCTGTTCTGCCGGAGGGCACGTCGTCTGCGCGCGGCCCGACGTTGCGAACGGCGGCGGACGGTCGGCTCGTCGTGATTACCGGCGACCGTCGGGTCCCCGTGCGGTTACGGCAGTGTTTCCCCTGGTCGGAGCCGGGACTGCACCTGTCGCTGCGCGATGACGAGGATCGCGAGGTCGCGATCGTCGACGACCCGGCGCAGCTCGACGACGAGTCGCGCCGCGCCCTCGAGCAGGCGATCGCGGAGGCTGGCTTCGTCCTCGAGGTGACGCGCGTGCTTTCGATAGAAGAGGAGGTCGAGATCCGGCAGTGGACAGTCGAGACGCTGCAGGGACGCCGGTCATTCCAGACGCATCTCGACGACTGGCCGCGGATTCTGCCTTCCGGCGGGTTGCTCATCCGCGACGTCGCGGGTGATCTCTACCGGTTCTCGTCGCCAGGCACGATGGACAGGAAGAGCCGCGAGCTGTTGTGGGCGTTCGTGGATTGAGCAACGCCTCGACGGTAAACTGCTCATGCCGACTACTCGTTTCCGGCCAGGTGCCGCGTGACGATGTAGTCGGCCACCGCGCGACCGAGCACCAAGCCGGCATCGGTGGAGTAGCGGAAATGCCAGCCGAGTCGTACGCGCGAGTCGGCACACTCCATCGCCGCGGCGGAGAAACTCGCGAATCGGCGCGTCGGCATCCCAGCCGGCGCGCTGATGGTCTCCATCGTGAAGGTCCGGGCGTCTCCGAGCACGCGCCCGATAACCTCGAACGCCGCCGCACAGGCTGCCGCATGCGCCGAGACGTACTCCGGGAACGGCGGCGTGGGACGCATCGGCTCCCAGTCGCCCGTTGCGTCCGTGGCGCTGTTGTCGTCACGCGACGCTTCGCGAATGGCGGTGTACGGACGCCAGTGGTCGAACTCGAACTTCGAGTCCCAGACGGCGACGTACGTGTCGTAGAGGGACAAGCCGAGCAGCGCAAACAGTCGTGCGGTGTCGGCGAGCGGCAGGCGCTGTTCCGCGGCGAGCTGGCGCGCCAGCCGGATGACCGACCCTTCCGCGTATTCCATCCACCACACGGCATAGCCCGTCTGGTCAGCGGTGCGCGACGAGCCGTCTTTCGCACCGGTGGCTTTCACCTCGTTGAACGCGGTTGCA
>DASURJ010001021.1:0-12261 GCA_036280115.1 Gemmatimonadaceae bacterium | reverse complement strand
GTGGACTACTACGTGACGTCCGAGCAGCTCGTCGACGGCGACGGGCGGAAGCGGACTGCGCCAGGCCGCATCGGCCTCGCGGCACTCGCCGCGGAGTACTACGACCGGTTTCAGCTGCCGCTCTTTCTGTCGGAGACGAGTCGGGTGGCGTCGCGCGGCGTGGAGTGGCTCGACGAACAATGGCGCGAGAGCACCGTGCTGCGCGCGTTAGGCGTGCCACTGGAAGGGTTCACGTGGTTCCCGCTCGGCGACGTGGTGGACTGGCGCCACGCGCTGCGTGTGAGGCGCGGCGACGTGGACCCGATCGGCCTCTACGATCTCGGCCGCTCGGCGCACCCGACGGCCGACGCGTATCGGCGGCTCATCGCGTCCGCGCGCGCGGTTGCCGGGCTGCCGCGCGCGGGACGCCGCGTCGGCTAGCGCGCCGCTGTCATTCCGACCGGAGGCCCGAAGGGCCGCGGGTGCCCGCTTGCGGGCAGATGAGGAATTGAAGGGCTGCCGGTAGAGGGGCCCCTTTTTCGGGACGACTACGATTCCTCATCACCCGCTTCGCGGGTACCCGGCTCGGAATGACATCCCTCTCCCTGGATGCCTGCGATTCCTCGCCGCGCTCGGAATGACACGCGGTCTTACGCCACCGGGGCGGACTCCGCGGCGTCAGTCGGCGTCCGGGGCGACGCAGCGCGCGCGTCACGGGTCCCGGCGCGTGGCAGTTCCAGCGTGAACGTCGACCCCACGCCGACTTCGCTGCAGACCCTGACGTCGCCGCCCATACCGCGCGCGAGGTCGCGGCTGATCGCGAGGCCAAGACCGACGCCATCGTTAGGGCGGTTGAGGGCGCGGTGTCCCTGCACGAACGGCTCGAAGATGGACGGCAACCGGTCGGCCTCGATTCCCGAACCTGTATCGCGCACGTACACGCGGACCGTCGTGTCGTCCGCGTCGCATCCGACCGTGACTGTGCCGCCCTCGGGCGTGAACTTGACCGCATTGGACACGAGGTTCAGCACGACCTGCCGAACCTTGTCCGCATCGGCGGACGCGACGATGTCGGTGTCGCACGGGTCGTAGCGGAGCGTCAGGCTCCGCGCCGCGACCTGCGGGGCGACCAGCGCCTCGAGCCCCGCGAGCGTCTCGTTCATCCGCACATCCTGTACGGCGTATTGAATCTGGCCGGCGTCGATGCGCGCGAAGTTCAACACGTCGTTGATGAGCGAGAGCAGATGCGCCTGACTGCGTGAGATGCGTGAGAGCGCGTCGCGCTGGCTATCGGTGATGGGCCCGTGGATACCGAGCTCGATGAGTTCCGCGTAGCCGCCAATCGCATTGAGCGGTGTGCGGAGCTCGTGACTCATCATGGCGAGGAAGTCGCTCTTCGCGCGGTTGGCGGCTTCGGCCTCCGCCCGCGCCCGGATGGCATCTTCCGCCCGTTGCTGGAGGTCACGCTGCGCCCGCGTGACCTGCTCGGCCATCTCGTGAAAGCGCCTCGCCAGCCTCCCGACCTCGTCGCGCCCGCCGACGGCGATCTCGTGCTCGTACGTGCCCACGGCGACCTGATCGGCGGCAACGGTCAGCGCCTGGAGCGGCCGCGTTATGCGGCGCCCGATCGCCCAGGACATGAGCGCTCCTGCCGCAATGAGCAGGAGGCACATGAGGGCGAGCGTCCTCACGGTGCTCCGGAGTCGCGAGAGGATCGTTCGCTCGGGTGCCTCGATGACGACGGTCCACGGCGCACCGGCGACCGGCGATTCCTCGGCGATCTGGCGCCCCGTTTCGGGACGATCGTACCATAGTACTCCGCCGGACGAATCGCGTCGCGTGGGCGCGGCGGCGGGCGCGCCCGAGATGGCCGTCCACCCGGTCCCATCACGGTTGCGCGAGTACAGCGTGAGGTCCTCGCGCGTGAGGTCGCGCAGCATCTGGAGGGCATCCGGCGGTCCGCCCACGTACCGCGGATGTGCGACGTATGCGGCTGGAGCGGTCGGAGCGACTGAACCATCGTCGATCATCACCGGTGCTACGATCCAGAACACCGTGCGATCGCCGACCGGCGTGAGCGGACCGACGCGCACGGCATCCACTGCATCGTCGGCGCTCGGCGGCGCGACCGAGGTCGGCACAATGCGAGTAACCGAAGCGGGCAGTTCGGCGCCTGACGACGCGATCACGCGACCTCGGTCATCGAAGATCAGTGCCTGCATCGGGTTTCGCCCGACGAGCAGGCGTTCCAGCACGTCGGCGGCGGCGATGCTATCGGACCGCGTGCTGGCTCCCGCCTTCGTCCGCGCGACGAACCGCACGATGGCGTCGTCCCGCGCGACTGTACGCGATGCGGCAGCGAGGTCTGCGACCGCTGCCTCGATCGTTCGCCCTACCTGACGCGACGCGTGGACGAACCGGTCGCGAATGAGCGTCTCGCTGCGTCGAACGAGCGTGACGTACGTGAACGCCAGAAACGCCGCGAGGCCTGCCGCGAAGACGGCGGTCATCAGCAGCGGGAGCTTCCACTCCAACGACAACGAACCCCCGAACACGCGGGGCCTCGCACGCCGTGGCGGTGCCGGTCGTACGACAGGTGAACTCATCGAACCTCATGAGCCGGCAGCGACGCCGGTGCAGTCCGCCGCCCGCGCCGCGGGGCGTTGCATGAAATTACACACGGTTCGTCCCTTGCGCCCGGCCAGGCAGGATCCGGTGTCGCTCATTCCGGATTCCCGATACGCGAGCGCATATTGGACGCTGCGGTTCGGCGCGGTTCGGCGCGGTTCGCATCACGGTTTCGCTGAGGTGGCACCATGCCCTCGACACCCGCGGTCCCCACGCGATCGAAGCGGCCCCGGTCGTCGCTGCTCATTGTCGTCGCGCTGGCGTTGACACTCGCGTCGCCGACCCGGGCCCAGATCGTCTCGGAGCGCGGCAACCCGCAGGAAATGATCCCTCGCGACCTCGTGGTCGCACTGCTCTCGTTCGGCCAGCCTGGCAACGTGGACATTCGTGTGGGCAAGGTGCCCGAGGACATCCCTCCCGAGTTCATCCCGCCCGGCGCCGACCTGATCGGAAGCATGTCGCAGTTCGAGAACGTCGTCGTCGTGCTGGGCGTGAGCGAGCCGCCCGACTCCGCGGTTGGCGTTATGGCCACGCGGCTCGTATCGAGCGGCTGGACAAAACCGCCCTCGATTGCGGCGCGTATGCCCATGCGGGCTGGATTCGTGAGCGCCGATTTCGCCGGCGCTGGCACGGACGGGCTTCCCAGTTACCTCTGCCGCGGCGAGGCGATGGTGAACCTCTCGGCAATGTATCGGATGTCCGGCGGCAGCTTGCTGAAGGTCAATTACAGTCGGAGCTCCCGAAACCCGGTCTGCCGCGAGCAGCAAGGCGAGCGAGCGTTCCGCTCACCATACGACGATGCCCCCATTCCGACCCTGCGCGCCCCGGCCGGAACGATGATGACCGGCGGCAGCGGCATGAGCTCGAGCAGCGATGGCGTTTCGATGCACGCGCGCGTGTCGGGACGTCTCAAGCCTGTCGATCTCGTTGCGCACTACGATACGCAGATGAAGGCGGCTGGATGGACCCCGCTTGCCGACGGCGCGGTCGAGTTCCTTGCCGCGCGACGGTACCAGAAGCTCGATGACCGGAAGCGCACCTGGTTCGGAACCCTGTACGCCATTGTTACGCCCCAGGCCAACGAGCACGAAGTGGCACTCCACCTGACTCGCCGGTAGCGGCATGAAACGGGCGTCCATAACCGGCCGTACGGCCTGCACATGGCTGATATCGAGCCATGGCCCGTGAGGGCATTCACTCGAGGACTGTCGATGCAGGAAATCCCAATACCCCCACCCGCGCCAGCCCCAGCGGCGCCGCCGTCGATTCAGGTTTTCACCACGCAGGGCGCGTCGGCGGGCGGCGCCGACCCCGCAGCGGTCTACGAGGGACTCAGGGCACAACGCCGCGAGCTCGAGAACCAGCTCGAGCGTCTTCAGGATCGCCGCGACGAGCTCTCGGAAGAGCTGCAGGACCCCATGGTCCAGGCCGCAAACCGCACAGGGCTGGAGCAGCGGATCACCGAGATCGACGCGCGGATTCTGTCGGTCGAACGCCAGATCGCCGAGAGCGATCTGCGTGTCAGCCAGGCGGCCGGGATCCCTGGCGCAGTCCTTCCGGATCGGCCGGAACCGCCGGCGGGTCCGCCCGAGGAGGCCTTTGTCCTTGGCGGAATCTTCATAATCGTTGTGCTCTTCCCCATCGCGATCGCGTATTCGCGCCGCCTCTGGAAGCGCGGCACGGCAGCGGTCGCTGCGCTCCCAAAGGAGCTGATGGAGCGCCTGACGAGACTCGAGCAGGGCGTGGACGCCGTGGCAATGGAAGTCGAGCGGATCGGCGAAGGGCAGCGCTACATGGCTCGCCTCATGACCGAGGACGGTACACTGCGCGCCGTCGGGGCGGGCGCGGCTGAGCCCGTTCCCGTCAAAGCACGCGAGAAGGATCCCGAGTATCGGCGCTGACTCTGCCGTGGGCCGTTTCTCGCCTGCTATCGACATCTCGCACGGATTCAACTAGCACGGCCCGCTCGCCGGCTACCGCCCGCGACACGACGCCTCCGGCGTGATCTCTGCCATTCAGCGTTGGGCAGACTCACCCGGAGGCGTCATGGCAGGGAGCGGGACCCGAAGCGGAACACGGTGGGGGACAACGAAACAGGCGCCGAGCGAGCGCGTCAGGGCGCGGCCGCCCATGTCGCCGGCGGCCCTGCGCTGCCGGCGGAAATTCCTCCGCTTCTTCCCGGGAGGCTTCGCGGACGAGACCTACGTCGACTGGGAGCGCGGCTACAAGTGGCAAGCGCACGAGCGCTGGATGGCGACGCTCGGGCCAGCCGAATACCGCGATCTCCTGCGGCATCGCCGCTTCGGCGAGATCGCCTCCGCCGCAGTCACCATCGAGTCGCGTACCAACCTCCTTTTCTCGTTCGAGAAGATGGCGTTGCGCGACGCGGTGAAGTCGCCGGCCGGGGCACAGGCGTTCGCCGAGGGCCTGTACGAGCTCCTCCACGGCCGAGGAGGCGACACGCGGCGTTTCGAGCAGTGGATCGAGGTCGTGGGAGCCCTTCCGCGCCGCCAGACGCGCGTGTTGACGTGGCCACTCGTCACCGTGTTCGGCTTCCTCGCACAGCCGGACCGGCACATGTTCCTCAAGCCTAACGTGACTCGCCTGGCCGCTCGCGCGTACGATGTGAATTTCGCCTACGCCTCGCGCCCGAACTGGACGACGTACGCGAGCCTGCTCGACTTTGCCGACCGTGTGATGCGCGATCAGCGCGACCTCCGCCCCCGCGACATGATCGACGCGCAATCATTCATCTGGGTGCAGGGATCGGATGAGTACGAGGAATAAATCGCCCCGTTCGGGGTCAGAGTCCTAACGCATCGTTTCGTTGCGTGGCGCCATCGGGCGGACGCAGGGGACACACCTCGCGCGCCTCGGGCGCGGCGCGCCGGGCCCGGTCGGAACGACGATGACGCGGAAAGGGCCGAAACGGCCCGATGAGAGGACGCGTCTCGTGCCACGTCAGGCATCCAGACGTGAGAGGGGATACGGATGAGGGGGATGAGGGGATGAGCGACATCCTCCTCAGTGAGTGAGAGCTCCTCCCGCCGGGCGTGAATGAAGGGGAACGGCTCCCGGGGACGCCACTCAGCTCAGCCTGAGAGGAATTCCCATCATTTCACGGCCCTGGCGAGAGGGCGGGTCGGGGTCACGGACAGATCCCTCTCATCCGCTCGTCCCCTCATCCGTTTCCGCCTCCGTTCTGGATGCCGAAGCAAGCCGCGCGGCCTCGCGCGACGCAGCGCCCACGCAGAGCCGTCATCCGGCCGTTTCGGCCCCTTCCGCGTCATCGCCGTGCCGACCGGGCCGCGGGCCGCCAAGCCGTAAACACGCAGGCCGTTCACCCGCACCGCGCTCGACATCCAGATCAGCGCCTGATCGAACCTCCAACGCAGATCACCTCCCGGCGACGCCACGACGCGTACCCCGCCGAGCCATCGATCGAGGCCAGCTCGCTATATCCAGTCCGACCCGTCCGGCGAGGACGTCGCGTTCCGCATCCGTGAATGACACCATGCACGACGGCGGCCCGCGGGGATCCGGCGGGCCTGGTCGAGCACGAGCACCACCGACTGGTCACGCGAGACCAGCACGCCGAACGGGTCGCTCGGCCCCTGCGTCTTTCGGCCCGTCGCCGCGGGCCGGCACGACCAGCTCGGCGTCGGTCGGTGCCGGATGTCGGGAGAGTGGACCGGTGGGCGTACGGAATGAATGTTCAATGACAGCGAATCGGGAACGCGATCGCGGCCGGTGATCGATGACCCGCCACGTCCTTTGTCGATTGTCGCTCGGAAAACGCTGCGCCCACAGGAGTCTCCATGCCCATTCGACGTCTCGAGCGACCCGCCCCGAGCGAGTATAACCCACGCTTCGACCCCGAAATCACGCTGGTGCCCGACGCCGGCGACTTCCCTGGCCTTCTCCGGGCACAGTTCGAGGAGACCTCGCGCTTCATCGCCGACCTCGGCGAGGAGAACGCGGCCGTGCGGTATGCGCCCGAAAAGTGGACGGTGCGCGAGGTGGTCGGCCACATGGCGGACGTCGAGCGCGTGCTTTCCTACCGGGCGCTCCGTATCGCCCGGGGCGACATGACGGTCCTCCCGGGTTTCGATGAGACCGCGTACGTCCCTTCGGCGCAGTTCGAGGCCCGAACCCTCGCCTCGGTGATGACGGAGTTTCGCGCTGTCCGGGAGGCAACGGCCACCCTGGTCGAAGGGCTTCCGGACACCGCCGGTGCGACCATGGGAAACGTTGGCAGCGGGCAGATGAGCGTGCGCGCGTTGCTGTACCTCATCGCCGGCCACGAGCTGCATCACCTCGCGCTGTTCCGCGAGCGTTACCTTCCGCACACGTCACTCGCATCGCACGCCAAAGTGTGAGCGGCACCGGTATCCGCTTCACGCTTCGAGCGACCACACCGTTGCACGAGACGACCCATGATTCGACGCTTCCTCCACGTCGCATTGCTCGGTGCGCTCATGCCGAGCAGTGGCAGCGCCCAGACGCGCCCCGCCGTCCGCCCCGCCGATTACGGCCGCTGGGAATCACTCGGTGCCGGCACGCTCGCGCCTAACGGGCAGTGGCTCGCGTACGCGGTCAATCGCGTGAACGAAGAACACGAGCTCAGGCTCGGCGGTGTCAGGCGCGATACGACCATAGCCATCGCGTACGCGAGCGCCCCGGCCTTCACCGGCGACTCCCGTTGGCTCGCGTACGCCGTCGGCGTCTCGCCCGCCGAGCGCGAGCGGTTGACGCGGGAAAAGAAGCCGATCCGCAATGCCGTTGGCATTCGCAACATGACAACCGGAGCGACCGAGGTCGTGAAGGACGTCAGTCAGTTCCGCTTCAGCGCCGACGGGCGCTTCATCGCCATGCGCCGGTATCCCGCGGAGGGGAAACGGGCGGCGGACATGATCGTGCAGGACCTCGCTCGGGGCACGAAGATGACGTTCGGAAACGTCACCGAGCTCGCGTGGGCGGAGCGCGGCGCACTGCTCGCGTTCGCGATCGAGACGGACGGTGGCGTCGGCAACGGCGTACACCTGTACGACGCCGCGACGGGGATGACGCGCGTGCTCGACTCGGCGCCGTCGCTCTACCGGATGCTCGCCTGGCGCGAGCGGAGCGAAGATTTCGCGGTACTCCGGTCGCGCACGGAGAAAGAGTTCCGCGATACCACGCACGTCGTACTCGCGTGGACGCGCGTAGCGGCGGCGAACGCTGTTCGGCGTGAGCTCGACCCGGCAAAGGCGAGCGGCTTTCCATCCGGGATGCGCATCGCCGAACATCGGCGCCCCGAGTGGTCGCGCGACGGTTCCATCATCTACTTCGGCCTGCGTCCGCGTCAGCCAGCGCCACCGCGCGCGGACTCCGCCGTCGCGAGCGGCAACCGCAACGACGAAAACGGGAGTGCTGCGCAGCGGGCCGATACCACCCGCACGAAATCCGCGGACAAGCTGTCGGACGTTCAGGTGTGGCACGCGAAGGACGTCCGCATCATGCCGATGCAGAAGGCGCAGGAACAGCAGGACCTGCAGCGCACCCTGCTCACCGCGTGGCACCTCGGTGACGCGCACGTCGTGCAGATCGGCACGGACCTGCTCGAGACCGCGCGCGTGCTGCGCGGCGATCGTCATGCCACCGAAACCGACCGCAAGCCGTACGCGTTCGGCGCGAAGTTCGGACGCCCGTACAGCGACGTGTACGTCGTGGACGTGAAGACCGGTCAGCGACGCAAGGCGCTGGAGAAAGTCCGGTACTTCTACGGCGGTAGCCCCACGGGACAGAAGCTGGCCTGGTATGACGGGAAGGATTACTGGGCGCAGGACGTCGCGACCGGCGCGCGCACGAACCTGACCGCGAAGGTGTCCGCGAACTTCGCGGATCCAGACTACGACTACCCGGGGGACCTCACACCGCCCGCTGGCTACCACGGGTGGATGAAAGATGACCGCGCGCTCATCGTTGCCGACGAGTTCGACCTGTGGAGCTTGGCGCCCGACGGCTCGGGCGGTCGCCGCCTGACGAACGGCGCCGCCGACAACGTCATCCACCGGTATGCGCGCATCACGCGTAACGATGACGAGGGCATTGACCCGGCCGCCTTCTACGTCGCGCTCGACGGCAAGCTCACGAAGCAGAGCGGGTACGCGCGCGTCCGTGGGTCCACGACCGAGCAGCTCGTGTTCGAGGATGCCGGCACGAGTCGTCTCATCCGCGCCGACTCCAGCGACGTGTTCGCGTTCACGCGCGAGCGGTTCGACGACTCGCCGGACTGGTTCGTCGGGAACGGCGAGTTGCGCGGCGCGCGGCAGGTGTCCGCCACGAACCCGTTCCAGAAGGACTTCGCGTGGGGACGCGCCGAGCTCGTGAACTACCGCACGGTGGCTGGGCTGGATCTCCAGGGCGTCCTCCTCTATCCCGCGAACTACGACGCGTCGAGGAAGTACCCAATGTTGGTGTACCCGTACGAGCGGCTCTCACAGACGCTGCACCAGTACATCCCGCCATCGGAACGGTCGTACTACAACACGAACGTGTGGGCCGCGAACGGCTATTTCGTGCTGCGTCCCGACATCGTCTTCCGCGGACGTGACCCGGGCATCTCGGTGCTCGAGGCACTCGAGCCGGCCGTGCGCGCGGTGGTGGCCCGTGGCCTCGTGGATTCGACGAAGGTCGGGCTGGTCGGCCATTCATGGGGAGGGTACCACGCGACCTTCGTTCCGACGCGCACGAACATGTTCGCGGCCTCGGTCGCGGGCGCACCCATCACGAACTTCCTGAGCTTCGCCGGTGCCGTGCACTGGACGCCCGGGATCGCGGAGTTCGACCACTGGGAAACCGGCCAGGCGCGGATGGACGTCCCGTTCTGGGAAGACATGGACGCGTACCTGCGCAACTCACCCGCCGCGAAGGTGCACCAGCTCAGGACACCCATGCTCATGATGTTCGGTGATGCGGACGGAACGGTCGATTGGCATCAGGGCATCGAGTTCTACAACTTCGCCCGCCGCGCCGGCCGCGACGACTTCGTGATGCTCGTCTATCCGGGCGAGGACCACGGCCTCCGCAAGAAGGAGAACCAGATCGATTACCACCGTCGCATCCTCCAGTGGTTCGGCCACTGGCTCAAGGGCGAGCCGGCACCGACGTGGATGACGGAGGGACTGACGTGGGGTGATCGGAAGATGCAACTCGACGCCTCGAAATGAGGCTCGAAACACCCTGGCTCATCGCCGCCATGGCCGCGCTCAGCGTCGGGCACTGGCTCTGGCGCCGCCGCCGCGCGCGCGACATCGCCGAGCGATGGCTTACGCAGCACGGCTACCGTATCCGGTTGCTCCACGTGTCGTATTTCGACGTCCGACCACGCTTCCGCATGACCCCGTTCCGCAACAACGACTGGGCCGTGGACTTCCGCGCCGTGGTAGACGACACGAAGCTCGGCGGCACCGGCAAGGTCCGACTCCGCGTCTGGACCGACTGGCTCGGAATGATCGACCGCGAGCCGGAGATCTCGTGGGTCGAGATGCCCGACGAGCAGAAAGGCGGCGCCGAGTCGCCCGACACGCAGTGGGCGAACGCGCAGATCGCGATTCTGCGCCGCGTGGCCGCCGGCGAGTATACGTTTCGACCCGACGGCAAGGATCCCGACGCGCGACGCGAGTTCGATGAGACCGTAGAGCACATCCTCGCGCTGCAGCGCCGAGGCCTCCTCACCTGCTCCACACCCATCGCCGAGCTGAAAACCGATGCGCAATACGCGGCCATCGGCGATGTCGTCCTGACTGATGAAGGTCGCCGCGCGCTCGAGCAGGCCGACGCTGTCGAGCGTGCGCAAAGTTCCGATCGAGCGACCCAATATTGACCTCGATACTCCCGCCGGTGATCCCGTGATCCTCGACGCGATTCGTTCCCTGTTCGCCACGAAGGAGGCCGCCCCGGAGCCACGCCCTATGCCGGCGGGGGTCGATCCCGTACATCTCGCCGCCTGCTCGCTCCTCCTCGAGGTCGCGTTCGCGGACGGCGAATTCTCCGCCGAAGAGCGGCGGCACCTCGAGGAGGTGCTCGAGCGACATTTCTCGCTGCCCCCCGAATCGGGCCACCAGCTCATCGAGCTCGCCGAGCGCGAGCGGCGCGGATCGATCGATCATTTCCAGTTCACGCGCGTGTTGAACGAGCGCTACGACATCGGCCAGAAGATGGTGCTCGCCGAAGTGATGTGGGGGCTCGTGCTCGCGGACGGGCAGATCGCCGAGCACGAGCACTACCTGACCCGCAAGATCGCGAACCTGCTGAACCTCGAGCCGGGATACCTCTCGGCCGCCAAGGCCCGCGCCGCTGGAGGCGAGTGAATGACCAATGCCATCGGGCCGCTCGATCCCATCCTGCGGCCCCGGTCGGTGGCGGTTGTCGGCGCCTCACGCGAACCGGGGACGATCGGGAACCAGCTCGTCGTGAACCTCGTGGAGTACGGGTTTACTGGAATGGTCTTCCCGGTGAATCCGCGAGCGAGCGCGGTCCACTCGATCCGCGCGTACCCGAGCGTGTCCGCGATCGACGCCCCGGTCGACATGGCCGTCATTGCTGTGCCCAAGCAGCACGTCATTGGCGTCGCCGAGGACTGCGCCACGGCAGGGGTGAAAGGCATCGTCGTCATCTCGGCGGGATTTCGCGAGGTGGGGCCGGAAGGCGCCGAGCTGGAGCGCCGGCTGGTCGATGTCGTTAGGCGCGCCGGGATGCGCATGGTGGGACCGAACTGCATGGGAGTACTGAACGCCGACCCGACGGTCTCGATGAACGCGACGTTCGCGCCGCTCATGCCGCCGTTCGGAGGGGTCGCGTTCGTGTCCCAGTCCGGCGCGATGGGCTTCAGCGTGCTCGATTACGCGCGGGAGTACGGCATCGGGATCTCACAGTTCGTCTCGGTCGGCAACAAGCCCGATGTGAGCGGGAACGACCTGCTCGCTCAGTGGGAACACGACCCGGCGGTGTCGGTGATCCTCATGTACACGGAGAACTTCGGGAACCCACACCGATTCCGTGAGCTGGCGAGTCGCATCACGAAGCAGAAGCCGATCATCGCGCTCAAGTCCGGCCGCAGCGTCGTGGGTGCGCAGGCGGCGTCGTCGCACACGGGCGCGCTCGCGGCGAGCGACGCCGCGGTCGAGGCGCTGCTCGGCCAGGCGGGCGTGCTGCGCGCCGCGTCGGTCGAGGAGTTGTTCGACATGGCGATGGCGTTCGGCCGCCAGCCGCTGCCCAGGTCGCGCCGCGCCGCGGTCGTCACGAATGCTGGAGGCCCGGGCATTCTCGCCGCCGACGCGCTCGAGGCGAACGGGATGCAGCTGCCCGAGCTGCGTCCCGAAACGGTCGATCGGTTGAAGCCACTGTTCCCACCCGAGGCGTCGGTGCGGAACCCGCTGGACATGATCGCGTCAGCAACACCCGCCGGGTATCGCCAGGCGTTAGGCGCGCTGCTCGACGACCCCGGTATCGATGCGGTCGTCTCGATCTTCATTCCGCCACTCGGCATCGACCAGGAGCCCGTCGCCGAGGCGATGGCGGCGGCGGCGAGCGAGCATCACGATACACCGGTGCTCGCCGTGCTGATGGGCCGGAACGGCCTCCCCCAGGGGAAGGCGGAGCTGCACGAGG
>DASURJ010001020.1:0-2406 GCA_036280115.1 Gemmatimonadaceae bacterium | reverse complement strand
AAGCTCGTGGACGCGACAACGAGTCGATCGCCCCCACGCCAGTCCGTCGGTGAGTCGAGCAGGAGTTGTGTGCTCCCCGCCGTTGCCGTCGCGCCGAGCCGCGTCCACGCCGTCCGCGATTCCCCATGCAGCTCGAGCAGGCCCCCGCCGTGCACGGCGATCACTTTCGCCGGCTCATCGCCGCCCGGGTCATCACCCGTGAGCGTGAACACCATGCGGTTCGTGAACGGCGCCTTCTCGGTCCCCACACGGAGCGTCCCCGCCACGTGGATGTTTCCGGCAATGAGCTCGAGATCGGTGTTGTCCGCTGTGAGCGTCCCCTCGATGCGGACCGACGACAGCGCGGGCGGGCTCACGTCGAGCAGGATGTCGGTCCCCGCTGGAATCACGACGTCGGCGCCAATGGCCGGCACTTTCCGGTCGGGCCAGCTGGCCGGGTCGGACCATCGCGCCGCGTTAGGCGCTGGCTGCTCCGTCGCCGGGGCGCTTCCCGTCGGAAGCGCGAGCTCGTCCTGACTACATCCGGCGAGCGAGAACGTGGCAATCAGCGCGGTCAGTACGACCCGGCGCGGTACGAGAACGACGACGGCGTCCGCCCCACCCGGGCGGACAAAACGACGTGACATCCGAGGCAGCTCCAGACACAAGCGACCTCATCAGTATCGGTACGCCGCCGGCTGACTTTAGCGTTTTTTCGAGGAGACGATTTCGCCGAGCATGAGCCTCTGAAGGCGAGCGAAATCAACCAACGCACACCCTCGGCGCACGCGATAAGTGTCGTTATCACAACACTTTACACAGCAGGCTACCTGTTCGCAGGGACGCCGTTCGCCGCGTTCACCTCAGAGACGAGCCACTGCCCTTCCGGTAAGTGAGGCAAGACCACCCGGCCTCGGGTGCGCGCAGTCACCCCCGCTGCTATTGCCCCTTCCACTCATCTGCCCTAGCGTCCGTCCAGCCGGGTACCGCCGCCGACCGAGCTACCGCGCTGTGGTGGCGGTCGGCTGTAACTGCACTGTCGGTCCCTTCGTACAGATGGCCATGTCGCCTGCCTTTCAAGACGTCGAACTGCCGGTAGCGCCGCTTCCGCCGGTGCCACCGCTACCACCCTCCGTCTCTACCCAAGGGACCGGGGGACCTGTCATTCAGCTCGGCCAGCTTACCGCGCGCGAGGTAGGCATGCTCCGCCAGCGCGGGCGGGAGCTTTCCAACCAGCTCGTGTCTGCCACTGGCCGCCGGGACGAGCTCGCGAAGGCGCTCGAGACGGCCGTTGGTGTGAACAAGGCAGGGCTCGAGCAGCGCATCGCCCAGCTCGACCAGCGAATCCTTTCCATCGAGGCGGCCATTGCGGAGAACGGCCGCTTCCTCGCGAGTGCCCCGCTGTCGGCGAGGAACGAGACGTCGACGGGCGTACCGTCTCCGGGCCCGCTCGGGCTGAATCCCGGACAGATCACCGGCATCACGATCGTCGGAACGATTTTCGTTCTCTTCCCGCTCGCCATCGCCGCGGCGTGGAACATCTGGAAACGCGGGACGAGGGCTGCTATCGCGCCGGCCGCCGCCGATGTGGCGCGGATGGAACGCCTGGAACAGGCCGTCGACGCCATCGCGATCGAGGTGGAGCGAGTCTCCGAGGGACAGCGCTACGTGACGCGGCTTCTCACTGAAGGCACCGCTCAGGCACTGAGCGTCGGGCAGAGAGCGGCGGAGCCCGTGCGCATGGCCGAGCGCGACGCGTTGCGCGCCTCCCGCGAGACAGCGTAGGGCGATGACATCGAGCAGCTACCCCCTCGAGCGCCCGACCAAATACTGTCACGCCTGCGGTGGCGTCATTGACGCCGCGGCCATCGTGTGCCCGCGCTGCGGCGTGATTCAGTCGAACCTGCCAGCCGTCATGGGGTCGGAGAAGAAGATCCTGCCGGCGTTCCTGCTCTGCGCGATGTTCGGCATGTTCGGCGCGCATCGCTTCTACGTCGGCAAGATCGGCACGGGCATCCTGCAGATCGTAACGCTCGGCGGCCTCGGTATCTGGTGGCTCGTCGACATCATCATGATCATCGTCGGCGCCTTCACGGACAAGGACGGCGAGAAGCTCGTCGAATGGACGTGACCCGCGCCCGCTCGGCGCAGTTGTCTCTGGGGAGGCGCGACCGAGTGGAGCCTGCGGTGACCGAGGAGCAAGAGACGCGGATCGATCGGGACGGCGAGCACATCTTCGCGCTCGTCGCGAGGCTCGCGCGCCGGGCGTCCGACGGTCAGCTCGTTGTGGCGGCGACGATCGGAATCGCGGCCGCGGTGTCGATCGGCTTGCTCGTGCCGACATGGTGGTTCGTGGCGCTGCCGCTTCTGTGCGTCGGCTGTTTCGGTGTTTGGGGAATCGCCGACCGCACTGCCACCGAACGGCTC
>DASURJ010001019.1:0-15644 GCA_036280115.1 Gemmatimonadaceae bacterium | reverse complement strand
GTCGTGGGCCTGGCGGTGCGGACCTCCGTGCAGCTGTCGAGGCAGATCGGGCGCGGCGAGGTGGCGGACCGCCCTCGAGCGGTGGTGGCGGCACGCCACCGCCGGCACCGGCGAGTCCTTCGGGCGGGGGCGCTCCGCCTTCGCCCTCGCCTGGAGGCGCAGCGGCTGCTTCCGACATGATCACCGGACCTGCCGCGGCTTCGGGCTCGATCGACGTTCCCGCAGGTACATCCGGTAGCACCGGCGTGCACGAGCCCTCCGTCATCATCGACGAAGCGGCCCTGGGCCTGCCACCCGGTTCCGTGGTGACGACCGAGCCGTCGACGCCGCGCGCCACCCCGGCCGGCCCGCAAACCGACGTCGACTGGAGCCAGATGCGAGTCGAGTACGACCGGGACGCGGCAGGGAACATCACCGGGTCGCGCCTCGTGTACGACCACAACGGAAAGTCGTACCCGGTAGACTTCAACCCGCAAGTGAACTCGTTCGACCCGTCGGCGCCACCGGGGCCTGGTCCCTTTGCGGGCCAGATGGGGATGCCTAACTACCGGCACGCGCCTACCACACTCGCCGACGGGACCGTCGTGCAGCATCCACCGGAATTCAAGCCCGAAGCGTACATCACGACGACGCCCGCGGAGGGCGGGTTCGGTGTGCGCGTCGGTCCCGGTGGCGCCTGGATGGATCACACGTTCCGGACGCAGGCCGAGGCCGAAGCGTACATGCGCGCGGTGGCACATGGCGACCCCGCGACCGGAACGCCGCCGAGCACGCGAGAAGACATCCGCGACCGGTCGGCGTTGCCGGTGGGGTGGGCACCGGACGCGTCAGGCAAGGTATGGCCGGGAAACCCGGTCGACCGCATCGATGTGCATCCGCTGCCGCCACACATGCCGCACATCTTCTCACAGGTGGCGCCACAGCCGGAGGGCGACCCGGGCGTCCCACCGGGCACGGTCTATCCCGGTGGCGGACCGCAGGTCCAGATCCCGAAAGGGATCGTTCATCCGGGAAGCGTCCCGGTGGCGAGCGAGCCGATCCGGAGTCGTGGATCCCCTCCGCCTGCGGGCGGCGCTGCTCCACCCGCGACGCCTGCTCGTCCGGCGGGAACGCCGGCGCCGTCTCGTACGCCTACACTCCCGGGCGTCGGCCCGGGCGCAGCCACTCGCCCGTTAGGCGGCGTCCCTGCCCTGCAGAGCTTCGCATCGGAATCGGCGCGGTCGCGCGCCGCGACGCCGGCGACCAGCGGTGGCGCCGCGACGACACCACCTTCGACAGCCGAGCAGGTTGGCCAGCTCTTCCTGCCTCAGCTGTTCGGTCCCGAAGGGCAACCACAAACACCGGCGCAGCGCACCGCGGCACATGACGCCCACTTCACTGCCGACAACCGGGCACCCGAGGGTGTCGAGCGCGTGAACCCCGACTACCCGCCGCCTCCCGGCACTCCGCAGCAGCTTGCGCAGATGCAGACAGAGATCTCCAACCTGCTCGCGGCGCGCGCACGGACCGAACGTGCCGAGCGCAACATGGCGACGCAGGAAGCGAAGCATCGCGCCGGGGAAGCCCCGATCCAGCAGGCCATCGACGACACGAACGCTGGCGTGTCGGCGAGCCGGGCGCACGAGCAGTCCGTGGCGCGGCGCGCCCAGGCGAATCAGGAACAGCAGCAGCGGCAGCAGCAGGGATCCAGCATCGTGTCCGGGTACCCGAGCCGCGCCGCGGGCCTCGCGGCCATCACGCTACCGCTCGCCGTCTTCGAAGGCTTTACGCGCTACGCCTCCATTCTCCCCGGCGACGCCGGCGATGCAATGACGCGCATGAACGCGGACGCACGCCGACTCCAGGCTGCGTTCGCGGAGATGGCGGCGACGATGCTGACACAGGAGGAGTCACAGCCCGCTCGTCAGGCGGAGCTGCAGGGCGACCAGCAACGGCTACAAAAGACCGACGCCCAGGCGGCCGACTCGAGCTCGCAGCTCGTGGACGCGACGCAGGGAGCGAAGGAACTGCAGCGCGCGAACCAGGAGAAGCTGAGTGACGCAACGCAGGCGAAGCGGGAGGCTGCGCAGCAAAAGGCCGAGCTCGGCGACGCAGCCGCGCAGAAGCAGGAACAGGCGCAGACATTGAGCACACAGCTCGAGGCGTGGGCGCCCGCGCACAAGGGCGCACGCGACACCGCCGTTCACGAAACCGAACAGCGCCTTCAGCAGGAAGGCTACGTCGTCCTGCCGAGGAGCTCATGACACACGCCACGGTCGACACCGAGCGTGCCCTCTCGACAGCGCGGGAGCGCGGCGATCCTGACGCGCTCGCCGAGGCGCTGGCCGCCCACGCGAATGCGCTCGTGCAGACGGGCCAGCTGACGAAGGCGCGTGATGAGATCGACGAGGTAGCGGCGATTCATCGCGAGCGCGGCCGGCATGACGATGACGCTCGCTATACGGCGCTCGCAGCGACCGTGAGTCGGTTGAGTGGAGATCTGGATGGCGCGAGGCAACGCGCGTCGCGCGTGCTCGAGGTGGCACCGCCCGGTTCGGACCTCGCCGCCGCGGCGACGTCGGAGCTCGTGGACGTCGCGCTCGCCCAGCAACGCCCGGACGAAGCCGCCTCGCTTGTCGAGCGCGTACTCGCCTCGGCGACCACGGGCCTCGCCACTGCTGTTCGCGCGACACTGCTGCGCAAGCGCGCGGCCGCGCTCGCGTCGATGGGCCGTTTCGACGAAGCGGTCACGGCCCTCACGGATGCACTCACGCAGCTCCAGCAGGCCGGTGAGGGCCCAGCGGCCCGTCGCACAATGGTCGAGCTCGCGACGCTGCTTCAGCAGAGCAACGCGGAGGCCGCCGAGCGCGTGCGTGAGAGAGCGATGACGGACGCGCGTGAGGCCAACGATCAGGCGGTGATTGCGGACCTGCGGTTGCTCGAGACGACGGCGGCGGTCACGCGGGGGGATGTGGAGGGGGCGCTGGCGGCGGCGAGGGAGGCGAGGGATGCGGCACTGGCGGGCGTATCGCCGGTGGCCTACACCAGCGCCGCTGCGACGATCTCGCGTCTGGCCGAGCAGCGGGGTGACCGTGTTGGTGCGTACGAGGCGTTGGCGGTCGGGTGGGCGACGTTGCGGGACCTCATGGGCGATGCGCTCGCGCGGCGCACGTTCGAGCCGGCGTTGCTCGGGCTTCGATCGCGATGGGGGGAGGCCGAGTTCGACGCGGTGAAGGGCGAGTACGAGGCGCGGCGCCGGCGGGAGCTCTCGCGTTCGGGATCTCGCTGAGCGCGATGTCGGGCGGCGCCCATCGCTGCGTCGAGTGCCTGACGCGGGGTGGGCGGTGTGTTGTGCACTTCGTGCGCTGACCGGTATCCGGTGCATCATGGCGACTTTCCGTCGTTGACGTCGCGTCCGGGTGGCCTATACTGCCAACGCATCGATGTGCATAACGCGGCGTCGTCACACGTGAGACGTTGCGCGTGACGCTCATCTCGGTGCGCGGTCGCGGGCGGGCGGATCGCTCGTCACGACCGCGGGGTCGACGATTGCCTCGCGGAGGGGTCGCCTCGGGCGTCGTTGCATCGACATAACCGCTCCGGGCGTGCAGGGCTCCGGGCCCTGGACGCGCGAGAAAGGTTTCGAGCAACAACTTCGGCATCGGGCTCGCGTTAGGCTCGCGGGGCATCGATGTACGGAGTCGTACGAGAGCGATCGGCGCCTTGCCACCGGCGGGTCGGTCGTGCATGGGCGTTCCGGTGTGGGGTGCGTGCGATGAGTAGCGCGCTGGCGCTGGCGTCGGTGACGGCAGTCTTGAAGCATGTGCTGGAGAACGGTCTCGCGAAGGCCGGCGTCACGAGCGAGATCGGCGCCGACACGGCGGTGTCCGCCATGTCGCCCGATCGCATCACCGCCGGCGCCGACGAGAAGGCCCAGCTCAATCTCTTCCTGTACCTGGTCACCGCGAACACCGCGCTCCGGCCAGGGAACGGCAGCACGCCGCGGCCGCTCGCCCTCGATCTCCACTACCTGCTGAGCGCCTACGGCGCGCAGGACTTCCAGGCGGAGATCCTGCTCGGCCACGCGCTGCAGCTGCTGCACGTGACGCCCGTGCTCGACCGCGAGCGCATCCGGCGCACCATCTCATCGCTCTCGCACGGGACGAAGGCGCGTGTCGTCCCGCCCGCACTCGCCGCGCTCGCCGCGTCCGATGTCGCCGATCGCGTCGAACGGATCGAGATCACGCCGGCGTTCCTCCCGGGCGACGAGATGTCGAAGCTCTGGTCGGCCATGCAGGCCAGGTACCGGCCCTCCGCGGCCTACCGCGTCTCCGCCGTGATGATCGACGGAGGTGCCGGCGCCTGACGCGCCGGGCTCGCGATGTTGACCGCCCTCCACGTCTCGCTCCGCACCCTGCTGTACGACCGCGGGCTCATTGACCGCGCGGACGTCGACATCGCGTTCGACGCACCGGCCAAGGCGTGGATCAGCGCGCGCATGCGGCCGACCATCAACTTCTTCCTCTACGACGTCGAGGAAAACACCGACCTCCGCAACACGGGCATGCAGACCGCGCGTGCGAATGGCGTCGGCATCCATCGCATGCCGCCGCGGCGCTTCGACCTGCGGTTCATGGTCAGTGCGATCACGACCGTGATCGAGGACGAGCATCTGCTCCTCTGGCGCGCGCTCGTGACCCTCATGAAGCACCCGACGCTGCCCGCCGAGCTCGTTCCGGAGCCGGCGCGCGTGTACGACGTCCCCGTGGTCACGAAGGTCACGAAGCCTAACGACAGTCCCCGCGTGCTCGACGTGTGGGGCGCGCTGGAAGCGCCGCCGCGCCCTGCCCTGCTCTACACCGTCACCCTTCCCGTGGACCTCGAGGTCGCTCTCCAGGCGCCGCTCGTCCTCACGCGCACCACGCGGTACCGGCGCGCGCACGGCGCCGAGGCCGCCGAAGCAGGCGTGGCGGTGGGCGGCGTCGTGCGCGATGCGGCGGGCCGGCCCCTCACCGGCGCCCGCGTGATCGTCGACGGCCGCGCGTTCGAGACAACCACTGGAAGTGAAGGCGAGTTCGTGCTGCCGGACGTCAACGGCGGGCCCGTGACGCTGCGGGTCGCACGCGAAGGACGGCCGGAGAAACGTGTCACGTTCGACATCCCATCCGACCGATACGAGATCGTGGTCGACTAACCCACCGCGTGAGGAGGTCACATGCCCGAGTACCTTGCCCCCGGCGTCTACATCCAGGAGGTCAACACGGGGACGCGCCCCATCGAGGGCGTGGGCACGGCGATGGCCGCGTTCATCGGCTTCGCACCGGCGGGTCCGACGAACACGCCCGTTCTGGTTACCAACTGGTCTCAGTACGTCGATACGTTCGGCGCCGGCTCGAACGGCGGTCGCCGCAATCCGCACCTCGAGAAGTCGTACCTGTCGCACGCCGTCTACGGCTACTTCAACAACGGCGGCGGCCGCTGCTACGTCGTGCGTGTGGATGCGTCGTCGAACGGCAATGGAAAGCACACCGATGACGCGCGGCTGAAAACCGAGCCCGCTCGGCCCATTGCGCAGATCCCCGGCCGCTCGGCCAAGGCGCTGCCGTCGCTGTCGGCTACGCCGAAAGGCGCACCTGCGGCGGATATCCAGATCGAGGTCGCACCGCCGACGACCGACGACAGCGGCGACGGCACCTTCACGCTGAAAGTGAAGTCCGCTGACGTCGAAGAGACCTACGAGAACGTGACGCTCGGCCGCCGTGGCGGGAAATACGTCGTGGACACGGTGAATCAGGCGAGCAAGCTGCTCACGCTCACCGAGCTCCAGTCCGCCGGCTCACTGCTCGACCGCACGCCGCAGCTCGGCACGTACACACTCGCGGTCAAGCAGCAGACCGCCGTCGCGCCCACGCAGACCACGGCCGTCGTGAAGTCCACGCACTTCATCGGTGATGTCGACGAGCGTTCCGGGATTGAGGGCCTGCAGATCGCCGACGACGCGACGATGGTGTGTTGCCCCGACCTCATGTCGGCGTACGAGCAGGGGATGATCGACATCGACGGCGTGAAGGCCGTGCAGCAGGCGCTGCTCGATCATTGCTCGAACATGAAGGACCGGATGGCCATCCTCGATTCGCCGCCGGGTCTCACGCCGCAGGAGATCAAGAAGTGGCGCGAGAGCGACACGAACTATGATTCCGCGTTCGGTGCGATGTACTACCCGTGGATCAAGATCGCCGGGCCGGACGGCGCACCGATCGAAATTCCGCCGTGCGGACACATCGCCGGCGTGTGGGCGCGCAACGACACCGAGCGTGGCGTCCACAAGGCGCCCGCGAACGAGATCGTGCGCGGTGCGCTCGAGCCGGCGTCGCAGGTGACGAAAGGCGAGCAGGAAGTGCTCAACCCCATCGGCGTGAACTGCATTCGCACGTTCACCGGCCGCGGCGTTCGCGTGTGGGGCGCCCGCACGCTCTCGAGTGACCCCGCCTGGAGATACGTCAACGTGCGGCGGCTCTTCAACTACGTCGAGGAGTCCATCGAGCGCGGCACGCAGTGGGTCGTGTTCGAGCCGAACGACGAGAACCTCTGGGCACGCGTGCGGCGCGACGTCGGCGCGTTCCTCATGGGCGTCTGGCGCGATGGCATGCTCTTCGGCGGGACGCCGAACGAAGCGTTCTTCGTGAAGTGCGACGCCGAGCTCAACCCGCAGGACGTCCGCGACCGCGGGCAACTGTTCATTGACGTCGGTTTGGCCCCGGTCAAGCCGGCTGAATTCGTGGTCTTCCGCTTCAGCCAGTACGCGGGCGGCGGCGCCTGACGAGCGCATGCAGACGCCGGCGAACACCGCTCCGCAACCGTCATCGACACCGCGCGTGCGCGACCCGCGCACGCGCTAACCCACGGAGGTTTCCATGGCTGCCGAGAAAGATCCCCTTGTTTCCGCGTTTTTCACCATTGACTTCGGTGGCACCGTGGCCGGCGCGTTCCGTGAATGCACCGGGCTGGGCAGCGAGAACGAGGTGGTCGAGTACAAGGCCAGTGGCGACAAGGGAAAGTACGTGATGAAGAAGATCCCCGGGCGGATGAAATGGAACAACATCACGCTCAAGCGCGGGATCACCGCGAACATGGACATGTGGAAGTGGCGGGAGAAAGTCGAGAAGGGGAAGGTCACCGAAGCCCGCCTCAACGGGTCGGTGACGATGCACGATCAGGACGGGACGCCGATCGCGCGCTGGAACTTCATCAACGCGTGGCCGAGCAAGCTCACGGGGCCGGCGGCGAACGCCACGAACAACGAGGTCGGCATCGAGGAGCTGGAGATCACGCACGAGCAGTACGAGCGCGTCCAGTAACCTGAACCGGCGGGGCGACATGCTGCAGACCGAATACGAGTTCACTCTCCCGTTCGGGTTCGTGGACGATGACGGCACCCTCCATCGCGAGGGGGTGATGCGGCTGTCGACCGCCCTCGACGAGGTCGAGGCGGCAGAGGATGCTCGGGGTCGGGCGAACGATACGTACCTGAGCATCCTGCTCCTCGCCCGCGTGATCACGCGGCTCGGCACGATCTCGCCCGTGGGCGTGGACGTGGTCGAGCGGCTGTTCTCGGCGGACTTCGTGTACCTGCAGGACCTGTTCGTACGGCTGAACGACGTGACCGAGGAGATCGTGGAGACGCAGTGCCCGTCGTGCGGCACGCGCTTCCCGATCGACCTCGCGCAGGCGGCTACTGCCTAACGGGGTGACGCGTGCGCGAGGCAGCGGCGGAGGAGCGGTCGCCTGACCGGGCCAAAGGGGGCACGCCTCCGGTCGATGTGGAGCGCCTCGCCGACCGCGTGTATCGACTGATGCTCGCCGACGTCCGCCTCGAGCGCGCGCGCTCGGGCGGCGCCGACCAACCACGGACACCCGAATGACGACCCTGGCCGACCCCTACGTCAACTGCCGGTTCTACGTCCAGATCAGCGACGTCACCGAGGCCCTCTTCACCGAGGTGGCCGGGTTGCAGATCGAGACGAGCGTGACCGACTACGAGGAGGGTGGCCAGAACGGATTCGTACACCGCGTCCCCGGCCGCACGAAGATGGGCAACGTGACGCTCAAGAGCGGAATGACCGGGTCGAACGCGTTCTTCAAGTGGTATCGGGAGATTCTGCGCGGCCAGATCTCGCCGAAGCAGGTCGACATCGTGATCTACGACAACGACGGCAGTGAGATGAGCCGGTGGACGCTGCTCAACGCCTACCCCGTGAAATGGGTGGGCCCGCAGCTCTCTGCCGAAGGCAAGGTAGCGGCCATCGAATCGCTCGAGCTGGCGCACGAAGGCATCAGCCTCGGCTAGGCGGCTTCCCCATGCGCCGACGCGGACTCAGGGCACGCATTCGCCGGCAGCGGCGCCTCGCGAAGCGTATGGCGACGCGGCACTCCATGGCACGACGGCAGCATGCCGGCGTGCGCATGCTCGAGACGCTCGGTGCGTGGGACGATGAGAATTCCGCGACCCATCTGCGGTTCGTTCCACCGGCCGCGCCACGCAGGCCCGCGACCGAGACGACGGCCGTCAGTGGCGGCGAATGGTCTCTGCCAGTCGACGACGCGGATGCCGATGATACCAGCGACACCGTTATCGACCCCGAACGCGACGAGATCGCGGGAACCACGGCGCATCGGCCTGCTCCGTTTCCTCCGCAGACTTCGACTCAGGAGGACGGACGCGTAGCTCCCGCCAGGAGCGCGGCGTCCCGCGTACCACCTAACGCTGCTCCCGGTGAACCGCGTGACGAAACGCGGCGTGATGACGCGAAGGTCGACCCACCACGTGCGTCGCTGCGAGGCGGCGACGAGGCCGAGACTCATCCGCGCCGCGTTTCGCGTCCCCCGGCTCCCGCGGAGACACCGACTCGGGAGACTCGGCCTGTCAGCGTACCGGCAGTGAGCGGCAAGCCAGCGGCGCAGGTTGAACCACAACCCTTCAGCCCACGAAGCCCCGAGCTCGCGCGCGATCGCGCGTACGCTGGCGGGCAGGAGCCCCGAGCTCCCTTCGTCGACCGCGCGCCGGCCGGCGGCGGCGCACCGACGAACAACGTGAGTGCGCCCGCGACCCCCGACGCTCCACCGACGCGCGATGCACACGTTGCGAGCTCGGAACCGGCATCCAGCGACACGCCGATACCTCCCGCGACCACGGACTACGACGCTGTCGCGCGCGCACTGGCGGCGTTACGTGCGTCCGGCGAGATCCGTGATGTTCCGCGCCCCGCACCATCCGCCGTACCACCCTCGCGGGAACGATCGCCGAAGCAGACGTCGGTACAGGCAGCGGCTCAGCCCTCGACCAGTGACCTCGCCGAGACTGGCACCGGATCGTCGCGGGTACCCGCACCACGCATCCCCGAGAAGGACGCGAGCGCTGCTGACACCCCGGCACCATCGACGCCGGAACCGCATCGCGCTCCGAGCGCACCGGTCGAGCAGGCGAGCGAGCCCAGCCCCTCCACCGCAGCCCCGCGAATCGACGAGCGAAGGCAAGCGCGCAGACCGCCCGGTCATCTCCCGAGTCATCGGCCAGAAGCCGTTCCGTCCGACCCATCCGCTGCAACGCCCCGGACGCCGACCACGTCGGCGCGCGAGCGATCCGAGCGATCGGAGGGCTCCGGCGGCGAAGCCGCTACCACGCACTTCCAGTTCACGGACACGGGCCGCACACCGCAGGAATGGCGGCAGCTCCTTATCCAGGCCACCACGCCGCAGCGTGCGGTGACTCGGGGGCGGCCGGCGGGGCCGGTCTCGCCGCCATCGCAAGCCGAGCCGCCCGACGCGCGACGCATAACGAGACCCGGACCGTCCCAGCGCGCGGCGACTGACGCGTCACGGCAGCCGAGCGCCAACGCCGAAGCGCCGCGCGCGCCGCGGGCTGTGCCCTCTGGACGCGAGACTCACCGCCCCGTGAACAATCCGCCGGCCGCGCCCGCTCCGCGCGAGCGGTCGTCGGCCGCGCGTCGCCCGGAATCGGAAACGAGCGTGGCCGTGCCGCACAGTGTCGCGCGCGCTGCACCGCCAGACGTCCCGACATCAGCGAGTGGCATCGAGCCTGTCGTTGGGTCGCGTGATCACGAAGGCGTGCCCGAACGCTCAGCGGACTCGCCGTCAGTAGAGACGCCAGAGAGCGACGCGCCCGCGACTGACGTGAAGTTCGAGGCAGCCTCGCCGGCCCACGAAACGAGACCGCCAGGCGCCGAGGCCTCGGAAAAATCAGGCACTGCAACGGCATCGAGTCGCGTCGGTGCGCCTGACACCGCGACCGAGGAGTCGTCGGGCCCTGTCGCCGCCTCACGTGCTGCGCCCTCGGTTCGTGGGCGGAAGACGTCCTCGATTACCCCTCCGACGCCCGCGACCCCGCCACCGGCTCCGCTCTCGCCATCGACGCGCCGCTTCCTGCGACCGCTTCTCGGCATCGACCCGGATACCGTGCACGTGCGGCGTGATGACGGTGCGACGCGCCTCGCGGCCGCGCATAACGCCGACGCCGTCGCCGTCGGGGACGCCGTCGCGCTTCCGGCCGATCGGGACGAACGCGACCCGTCGACGCTCGCGCTCATCGCCCACGAGCTCACGCACGTCGCCCGAGTGCGCAATCCGCGCTTCGTTCCTCCGGTCGCCCGGGGCGAGTGGACGGCGCCGAGCACCGGCGAGCCGCGGGCGTCGTCCGTGCGGGGCGTCGACCACGAGCGCGCCCGCGCGGCGCCTGGTTCCGATGACGAAGAGCTCGTGGCTCGGGTCGTCGAAGCTCGCGTCCGGGACGCGGCGAAGCGTGAGCGCGTGGTCGACGTCACCACGTTCGTGGAGGCCGACCGGCCGCTATCAAGGGGTGATGAGGAAATCAGCGGCGACGCGCACTCCGATGACGCCGCCAACGGCGGTGCGTCCCCTTCTGCGGCATCGAGCGCCGGAAGGCCCGCACGCTGGGGCGGACTGCCGGCGCCGTGGGAGCCGCTCCCGGAATTCATGACGCACGCGCGGCCGTCGGTCACCACGCCGCCATCAGCGGCGCCGCCGACGCCGAGTCGCCATGACGTCTCCGCCGGCGCGGACGCGTCCAGCGCGAGCGTTCGCCTCGCCGAACGCGGACTCGGCAGCGCGGGCGAGGAGCCGGCGCACGCAGAGCCTCCGTCCCCGGACGGCGACGGCGCGCCCGACATCGACGTGCTCGCCCGGCAGGTCTACGCCGTTCTGCGGCGCAGACTGGCGGCCGAACGCCGACGCGGCGCCTAACGACCAAGGAGCGACGACCATGGCGCAGTCCGGACTCGTGAAAGCCGAGATCGTGAGCGTGGAGAGCGGGGATCGGGTGAAATGCCTGTTCAACCCGAAAGAGTACACGTTCTCGAAGCAGAACAACTGGAAGGACCAGCAGACGGGAAACAACGTCCCGCAGATCGAGTTCGGCGGCGGTCAACCAGCATCGCTGCAGATGGAGCTGTTCTTCGATACCTACGCCCAGGCGAAGGCGGGGGGGACACCGAAGGACGTGCGCAAGGAATACACGGACAAGATCTGGAAGCTCATGATCGTGGACCCGAAGCTCGTCGACGCGAAGAACAAAAAAGGGCGTCCGCCGAAAGTGATCTTCCAGTGGGGGCAGACGTGGCTGTTCAAGGCCGTCATCGCGAGCATCACGCAGAAGTTCACGATGTTCATCCACGACGGCACGCCGGTCCGCGCCACGCTGAACGTGACGTTTCGCCAGGTCGAGGATGAAGGCGCCCTCGCGAAGCAGAATCCCACCTCCGGCGGTACCGGCGGCGAGCGCCTCTGGACCGTGAGCGAAGGGGACACGCTCGGATGGATCGCTCACAAGGAGTACGGCGATACCACCAAATGGCGTCAGATCGCCGAGGCGAATCGCCTGACGCGTGTCCGGCGGCTTCCCGCCGGCCTGGTCCTGGTGATCCCCGATGCCTGAAGCCAACGCGCTGGTCAGCCACTTCTATCTCGAGATCGAGGGCGCAGGTGACGCGGTCACCCAGGAGCTCTCGGACGACCTCGTGTCCATCAGCGTCGAGAGTAGCCTCCATCTTCCCGACGTCGCGACGATCGTGCTCCACGATACGCGGCTCAAGTGGATCGATGCGCCCGCCCTCGAGCCCGGCAAGGCGCTGAAAGTCTCGGCAAAGGCGTCCAGCGCCGAAGGGGCACTGTTCGACGGCGAGATCGTGGAGCTCGAGCCGGACTTCGCGGAGCAGACGCATCGCCTCGTCATCCGCGCCTTCGACCGGCTGCATCGTCTCGCGCGCGGGCGCTACGTGCGGTCGTTCCTGAACGTCAGCGACGGCGATCTCGTGCAGAAGATCGCGCGCGAGGTCGGGCTCCAGGCACAGACGGGCGCCGCGAGCCAGGTCCATCCGTACGTCTTTCAGAACAACGAGTCGAACCTCGCCTTCCTGCGCGGACGCGCTGCCGCGTTAGGGTTCGTGCTCTACGCCGACGGAAAGACTCTGCATTTCGCCGAGCCAAAAGGCGATGACGCACCGATCGAGCTGCAGTGGGCGAGCACGCTCATGGAATTTCGCCCGCGCATGACGACGGTCGCGCAGGTCACGGACTCCACCGTGCGCGGGTGGGACCCGGTGGCCAAGCAGGCGATCACCGGCCGGGTGCAGAACGGCAACGGTGCGCCGGCCGTGGGCGAACGACGCAAGGGCGGCCAGCTCGCGAAGGCGGCGTTCAACCTCGACGCCCCGCAGCTCACCGCCGACCGGCCCATTCGCGCTCAGGCTGCGGCCGACCGGTTGGCCCAGACGGTCGCCAACCGGCACACGAGCCGGTTCATGGAGGCCGAGGGGGTGTGTGCCGGCAACACGAAGATCGTCGCCGGCGTACCGGTGAAGGTCTCGGCGGTCGGCGACCGGTTCAGCGGCACGTACTACGTCACGAGCGCCACGCACGAGTACAGCCCCGAGCACGGCTACACCACGCGGTTCAGCGTGTCGGGCCAGCATCCCGCCACGCTCCTGAGCGTCATCGCGCCCGAGCCCGAGCGCCGCCCGATGTCCGGACTCGTTATCGGCATCGTCACGGACAACAACGACCCCGAGAAGCAGGGTCGCGTGAAGGTGCAGTACCCGTGGCTCTCGGCGGACCACGCGAGTGACTGGGCGCGCGTGGTGGTGCCTGGTGGTGGTGCCGAGCGCGGGTTGGCGTTCCTCCCCGAGATCAACGACGAGGTGCTCGTCGGCTTCGAGCTCGGCGACATCCACTACCCCTACGTGCTCGGCGGGTTGTGGAACGGGAAGGACGCGCCGCCGGGTGACATGGGCAGGATGATCGCCGGCAGCAACGTCGAGCAGCGGGTGATCCGCTCACGCACGGGTCACATGATCACGCTCGACGACTCGAACGGCGACGGCGGCGTGAAGGTCGAGGACCGGAACGGCAACACGGTGCACATGAAGACGAACGGCGACGAGCTCGTGGTCACGATGAAAGGCAACGTGTCCATCGACTCGAAGCAGAACATGTCGGTGAAGACGCAAGGCGGCGTCACGATCGAGGCGACCGGCCCGGTGGAGATCAAGGGCATGGGTGTGACGATCGACGGCGGCGGCGGGACGGTGGATGTGAAGGGATCGGTCATAAACCTGAACTGAAGAAGCCATCAGCCATCAGCCATCAGCTATCGGCTGTCAGCTCCTGCTACAACTCCCAGCGGCCAGCTCGCAGCCCCATTTCTCGACTCCCGACTCCCGATCATGGGTCAACCCGCAGCCAAACAGGGCGACACCATCACTGCCCTCGACATCCACATCATCATGATTCCGGCGGCCGCGGGGGCACCGGTGCCGACGCCCCTCCCGCATCCGTTCAACGGCATCATCGACGGCAGCCTCAGCCCTAACGTGAACGTCATGGGCATGCCCGCCGCCACGCAGGGGAGCACGGCGACGAACACGCCACCGCACATCCCACAGGGCGGGCCGTTCCAGAAGCCGCCGTCGAATCGGGCGACGATCATGATGGGCAGCATGCGCGTGCTCATCAACGGGAAACCCGCCGCGCGCGCGGGCGACACGGCGCTCACGTGCAACGACCCCGCCGACCTGCCGGCCGGTACCGTCGTCGCCACCAGCACGGTGCTCATGGGATGACCAGACCCGCGACCGACTTCCTGGGCTCGGGGTGGACGTTCCCCGTGCAGGCCGACGACTCGGGCGGCATCTCCCTGTCATCGCGCGAGCGCGACATCGCCGAGGCGATCCGGATCATTCTCCTCACCCCCAAGGGCGAGCGGGTGATGCGGCCCGACTTCGGCTGTCAGATTCACACGCTCATCTTCGCACCTAACGACGCCACGACCGTCGGCCTCGCGTGCTACTACGTCTCCGAAGCGCTGGCGATGTGGGAGCCGCGGATCCGCGTCCTCGAGATCATCCCGCGCACGGAGAGCTCCACCCCCGAGCGCCTCGACATCGAGATCCAGTACGAGATCAAGGCCACGCACGACCGCCGCTCGCTCGTGTTCCCGTTCTATCGCATCCCGGGAGAGTAGTCCCTTCTTCCTTACGGGCCGGACCATGCCGCTTCCCACCGTCACGCTGGACGACCGCCACTTCCAGGACATCGTCGATGAGGCGAAGAGCCTGATCCCGCAGTTCTGCCCGGAGTGGACCGATCATAACGTGAGCGACCCGGGCGTCACGCTGATCGAGCTCTTCGCGTGGATGACCGACCTGCTGCTCTACCGCGTCAATCAGGTCCCCGACCGGATGTACGTGAAGTTCCTGGAGATGATCGGCGTGCGCCTCGACCCGCCACGCGCCGCACGCGCGCCCATCACCTTCTACCTCTCGGCGGCCCAACCCGCCCCCGTGACCATCGCCGAGAACACGGAGGTCGCGACGGTCCGCACCGAGGCGACGCAGGCGATCATCTTCACGACCGAGCGCGACTTCACTGTCAGGCCGCCCGTCCTCGCGGGCGCGTTCACGCGCGACATCGACAGCGGCGCCGACGAGCAGTGGGCCGAGCACGACCTGTCGCAGATCGACCTGCCGGATCACAGCATCTGCGTGTTCTCCGACGACCCGGCGCCGGGCGACGCGTTCTACCTCGCGTTCAAGCCTGACCTGAGCCACCACATCCTCGCGCTGCTCATGGAATGCGACCGCGCGAAAGGCGCCGGCATCGACCCGCACGATCCGCCCATCCAGTGGGAGGTGTGGCAGGGCGGCGCCGCGCGCTGGGTCAAGTGCGAGGTGGAGAAGGACGGCACGGGCGGCTTCAACTGGTCGGGCGAAGTGCTGCTGCACATTCCCGCGATGGCGCTCGTGACGCGACGCGACGTGTCGGCCTACTGGCTGCGCTGCCGAGTCGTCGAGCCGCGCTCGAGCCAGGGACAGTATCACGTCTCGCCGGAGATCTCCCGGCTCCGCATCGAGTCGCGCGGCGGCACGGTGCCGGCTCGCAACGCGGCGACGGTCCTCAACGAGGAAGTCGGCTCGAGCGATGGCACGCCGGGACAGACGTTCCAGCTCCGATTCACACCGCTGCTCGCCCGCGACCGGACGCGCGACTACCTCACCGTACACACGCCCGGCGATCGCATCGAGCGATGGACCGAAGTGCCCGACTTCGCCGAGTCGAGCGCCGAGGATCAGCATTAC
>DASURJ010001018.1:0-9216 GCA_036280115.1 Gemmatimonadaceae bacterium | reverse complement strand
CGTCGCCGATCTTGAGGGACTCTCACCGTGAGGACGATCGTGGGCCAGCGAGTCAGCGTGGTGTTGCAGGTTGTTGGTGCGATGGTGGTGGCGGGATCCGGCGGAGCCCAGGCGGGCCAGGGTAGCGCGATCGATCGCGCGGGCTGGCTCGCCGGGTGCTGGGAGACGCGCACGCGGAATCGCGTGACGATGGAGATGTGGATGCCGCCATCCGGCGGGACGATGCTGGGCGCGAGCCGCACGACGGTAGGCGGCGCGACGCGCGAGTTCGAGCATCTCCGGCTTCACGCGGCGGGCGACACGCTGGTGTACACCGCACTGCCGTCGGGCCAGCGCGAAACCGCGTTCCGGTCCACGACCGTATCCGGCACGACGCTCGTGTTCGAGAACCCGGCGCACGATTTCCCGCAGAAGATCAGCTACCGTCGGGCCGGCGAGGACTCGGTCGTTGCGCGGGTGGAGGGGCCGGGTCCGAACAACACGACGCGCGGCTTCGACATCCGGATGCGTCGGACGAGCTGCACGAAGGGGCCCCCGCCGGCAGCGCCGCGCGACACCGCAAGATCGCTATCGGCGAGTCGTCTCGAGCCGCCTGGCCACCGCGGGACTCGTCAGCTCGCGCAGCGCTTCCTTTCCGGTCGATCGCGCCACCGCGTCCGATGATTCCGCCAGGCGCCGCGCGGTCTCGACCGACGCGGCGTTGAGCGCCTTGTTGCGGCGGCCTGTCGTGCGGAGCGCCCAGCTCACCGCCTTCCGGACGAAGTTGCGCTCGTCGGTTGCCTCACGCTCGATGATCCGAAGTCCGTGGAGAAACGGCTTGTCGGGGCTCGTCTTGTCGTGAAGTGAGAGCGAGGCCAGGAGGGCGAACGCGCTTCGCTTGACGAATTCTCCGCGACGGCCGCTCCACTGCGTGACCTTCCGCCACGCGTGCGGCGTGCGGTCGAAGAGGTGGAAGCACAGGGTATCGCAGATCGCCCAGTTGTCGAAGTCGCGCGCCCAGCGGTCCATCTGTGCGGCCGTTACCTGTGCGGGCTCGTCGATGAACGCGGTGAGCATGCGCGCCTCGTACCATTCGGTGTCCCAGAGCGCCACGGCGAGCTCGTGGTCGCGCCCGATGCCCCTGGCGATATGCTGGATGGTCGCCACGGGCACGCCGAACGCCTTGGTAACGGTGATGCCGTACCGCGCGTAGCCATCGCGCGTGTGCTTCGTCCCGCGCCGCTCGAGCGTGGCGAGGACGTTCTCGACGCGATCCCTGGTCGCTGTCATAGGCGGCTCGTGCTGGGATGAAGGCGTGCATCGTCTATAGAGGGATTCTGCGAAATCTGCCTAATCTGCGGCCATCCGCGTCAGGTCTTATCAGACTCTCCCGGTAGAGAGAACAGCCCTCTACCCGGACGACGGCGATTCCTCGCTGCGCTCGGAATGACCTCACTCTCTACCGGGACGACGGCGATTCCTCGCTTTCGCTCGGAATGACGAATGCTCGCCTGCAATCCCAGCCGCGTGGCACGGAGTTGCCCGGTAGGCAGCCGCCGGCCTGTCACAGATGCCAGAACTGGCCGTTGAGGGAAGCCGTACGGGCCGCGATCATCACCCGATGCCTACACATTCGATGATCCGGTTCGTTGCCGCGCTCGCGCTTGCCGGCGCCGCCGTCGCATGCAGCCGAAGCACCGCGTCATCCGGCGCGGCCTCGCCGCAGACCGCATCACAGGCGGTCCCGCGGGCCGATTGCTCGCGGTTCCAACCCTATCTGGACTCGATCCACGCCGCCGGCCGATTCGCCGGCGCGACGTTTGGCATCGCGTTCGCCGACGGCTCGGCGTGTGGGCTCGCCACCGGGTGGAACGATACGACGGCCAGGATCCGCATGCGCCCCACGGACCTGTTGCTCTCGGGAAGTGTGGGCAAGACGTACGTCGCCGCCGTCGCGCTGCAGCTCGTGGCGGAAGGGCGTCTCGGCCTCGACGAGAAGATCTCGACATACCTCGGTCGCGAGCCGTGGTTCAGCCGGGTCCCGAACGCACCCGACATCACGGTCCGGATGCTCATGAACCACACGAGCGGGTTGGTGCGCTACGAGCTCAACCGGCGGTTCCTCGAGGACCTCACCGCGAACCCGGACAAGGTGTGGACTCCGGAGGAGCGCATCGCCTATCTCCTCGACGCGCCGCCGCCGTTCCGCGCCGGAGAAGGGTGGGACTACTCCGACACGAACTACATCGTGCTCGGCCTCATCATCGAGCGCGTGACGGGCCGCCCGCTGAACGACGAGATTCGTCGCCGCGTGCTCGAGCCGTTGCGGCTCGCCAGCACCGTCCCGTCCGACAAGCGAGAGATCCCGGGCCTCGCCCAGGGGTACGCCGGCCCGAACAACCCGTTCGGCGGCTTCGATGCGATGATCGTGAACGGGAAGTTCGCGGTGAACCCGCAGTTCGAGTGGGCGGGCGGCGGCTACGCGTCCACGGCGGACGACCTCGCGCGCTGGATGAAGTACCTGTTCGAGGGGCGGGCGTATCCGGATTCGCTTCTGCGCCAGGCCCTCGACGGGCGCGAGGCGCGCCAACTGGGGCAGGGGGTGCGCTACGGGCTCGCGGCGATCATCAGGGAGACGCCGTTGGGCCCTGTCTGGGGCCACAGCGGCTTCATGCCCGGCTATCAGACGGAGGCGCGGTACTATCCCGCGCACAAGTTCGCGGTTGCGTTCCAGTTCAACTCGAGCGCGCCGGGGACGTTGGGTCGTCCGCCCGCCGCGGTCGTGACCGAGATCGCCCGACGCCTGACCGAGACGCGGTAACACGTCGAACGGCTCGCGACGCCTAACGCCGCGCCGGCATTGCGTCGCGCAGAAACGCCAGGAGCGCGGTGTTGAAGAGGTCTGGCTCGTCGAAGTGCACGCCGTGCCCACCACCGGGGATCACGACCTTCCGCGCGTTCGGCATCCAGCGGACGAGCGAGTCCGATACCTGGTGCCAGCGCGGCGCCTCGTGCTCCCCGGACACGAACAACACCGGAAATCGCCACGTGCGTACGTCGTCCAGTATTGCGGGTGGAAAGGCCTGTGACGGCGGGTGGTCGTGGGTGAGGTCGCTTCCCGAGTACTCCGACAGTATCGAGTCGAGACGCGCTGCCCGTGAACGCGAGCGGTTCGGGCCTGGTCGGAACTGTGGGAGTGCGAGCGCCATCCGGAGGACGGAATCCCGTCCGAACTGCTTCGCGATCGCGCGGCGCGGGTCGGCGCCGCGAGGCGGCACGCCTGGAAACCCATCCGGCGGCGGACCTCCGTACAGTACGAGCCCGACGACGCGATCGGGCAACGCGGCGGCGAATCGTTGCGCCACGTCCGCTCCGGCCGAATGCCCGACGAGCACGGCTGCGCGTATGCCGAGCGTATCGAGCAACGCACGAATGTCACCCGGGTCGGCTGACGGATCCGCGTGACCAGTGGATCCTCCGTAGCCGCGGCGATCGTACGCGATCACCCGATGCGACGGCGCGAGCGCAACGATCTGGTCGTGCCACTCGCGCAGGCTGAGCGCCCACCCGTGGATGAGCACGACCGCTGGCCCGGATCCCGCCACCACGTAGTTCAGGCGAGCGTCACCGACGCTGAGTGTGCGCGCCTGCGCGCCGACGGGCGCGCCGACGAATGCCGGCGCCGCCAGGCTCATCGAAAGCACGAACCACCTCATAACGCGACCTCCAATCAACGTGCGTTACGGCCCCGCAAGCCCATGATGCGATCCGCGTTCAGTCCCACGCGCTGCACGATCTGCCGCATCCGCGCGCTCGACCGCACGAGGTCGGTCCACCGGTCCGCGAGAATCGGTGCGCTTGGCCAGAACTCCCCCGCCTCGGTGGCCCGCTGGAGCTCGTCGAATGTTCGCGTGGTGTCGCCGAACGCCATCGCGACCATCGCCAGCGACGAGTGGTGGAACGCGCGCGAGTTCCGCGTCGTCTCGACGTGCCGCGCGATCTCCGCGACCGTTTCCCGATCGCCGAGCGCGACGAACATCTCCAGGGTGCTTGCTGGCCACGGGGCCGGTCGCGGCACGCCGTTCGGTCGCCACGCCTGATTGGCCAGGGCGCGCGCGCGCGCGCGCTGGCCAGCCGCCAGGGCGACTTCAGCCGCGAGAAAGGAGGTCGGGACGCTCGTCGAATCCAATTCGACCGCGCGGTTCATTGCCCGAACCGCATCGGCCGTTCGCCCGACCAATCTCAACGTTCGAGCGTGCCACGCGCCAATGACCGGCGACGTGGGATCCAATGCGTGCGCGCGCTCGAACTCTGCGAGCGCGGCCTCCCATTGGCCGGTATACGTGAGCAGACGGCCATAATGCATCCGCGTTTCTGCGTCCGCGGGATCGAGCGCGAGGGCGAGCTTGAACTGCGAGTCGGCTTCCGCCCAGCGCAACGCGTGCATCGACGCCAGCGCGAGCGCCCCATGGGCCCGCGCGAGCGTCGAGTCGAGGTCCAGTGCACGGCGCGCCGCCGCTGTCGTGCGTGCGTGGACCTCGGTGTACGTGGTGTCGTGGAAGTTGGGCAGCACTTGCAGTGCGGCGGCGAGCGCCGCGTGGGCGCGTGCGAAACCAGGATCCAACGCGACCGCTTCCTCGAAGCGCTCTACGGCCACTCGCACGGCGGCGCCGCGAGCGCGAAGGAGCGCCTGTGCGCGCAGGAACCGCTCATACGCCGCGGTGTCGGCCGTGCCGCGCATCGACCCCGGTCGCGGTTCGGCACGCGGCGCTCCCGAGTCTGGCCCGATCAGCGCGCGCTGAACTGCACTCGAGATCCCTTCGGTGATGCTGTCCAGCGCCGGGAGAAAGCGCTGCGCATCACCGTCGAAATCATCCTGCCACACTGGTTGGCCGTCATCGCTTCGCGAGAGCTGTGCCCGGACCCGGAACACTCCACCCTCGGGCCAGATGGTTCCGTACAGGACGTGGCGCACTCGCAAGGCGCGGCCGACCGCCTGCGGGTCCACGTTCCGGAGCCCGTGATACCGATCCACCGAGCCCCGAGTCGCGAGTCGGATGCTCGGGCGACGCGCGAGCATCATCGTGACCTCGTCCGTGAGTCCCTCGGCCCAATGATTCCGGGTCGAGTCGCCACCGATGTTGACGAACGGGAGTACGGCGATTGACAGCTCGTCCGAGCCGGCACCGGGTTTCGGTCCGAGTCCACGTAACGTGACCACCGCTGCCGCAGCGATCGTGGCCGCCACGAGCACGCCGGCGGCCCACGGCCGACGCGTTAGGCGCCTGCGGATGCGCGTCAGCGCCGGGGCCGTGGTCGTGGTGACAGCGTCGAGCGCGCGGAGTATCTCCGTTGCCGACGACGGCCGGCGCGCCGGGTCCTTCGCCAGACACTGATGCACCAGATCGATGAGTGCCTGCGGGCACGTCGGGCAATGCTCGCCCAGGCGTACCGGGTGCTCCGCGAGATGTGCGGCCAGGAGCTGCGGCGCGGGGCGGTGGCCGAACAACGGACGGTGGGCAAGGACCTCGTACGCGAGGCAGCCGAAGGCGTACAGGTCCGTCCGGTGATCGACGTCGGGCTCGGCCGTGATCTGCTCCGGCGCCATGTACGCAGGCGTCCCGACGGCGTTTCCAGCCAGCGTCAGTGTGCCGGCAGTCCGCGCGCTGGTATCGCCATCGGGCGACTCGCCTTGCAGCGCGACGGCGAGCGCTTTGGCGATGCCGAAATCGGTCACCATCGCCGCGCCACCCGACAGGAGGATGTTGTCGGGCTTGATGTCCCGGTGCACAACGCCACGCTCGTGCGCGTACGCCAGCGCGCGTGCGACGTCCCGGAGGATGCCGATCGCCTCGACGAGAGGGATTGGCATGGGCTCCAGCAGGCGATCGCGGAGCGACGGGCCGTCCACCAGCGGCATCATGTAATGCGGTATGCCGCTCGCCTCGGCAGCGGACAGCACGGGGACGATGTTCGCGTGCTGCAACGCGGCGGCGAGACGGATCTCGCGCGCGAACCGTCGCGACGACACGCCTTCGGCGAGATCCGGCGATAGGACCTTGATGACGACAGGACGGCCGAGCGCGGTGTCCGTGGCGACGAACACGCGTGCCATGCCACCGGCCTTGAGCTCTCGCTCGACGCGGTACGCGCCGCCGAGCGTGGTCTGCAACCGCTCGAGAAGTTCCATTCCGCCGCCAGTTTCGACGCGGGCTCGACTAAGGTACGGTCGCGCCCGTAGGCTAACCAGCGCCTCCTGCCACCCCCGCTGCGCGTGCCGGGAGCGCCCGGGGCTCGCGTCCAGCCGGGCCGATCCCCCATCCTTCCCCAATGACAATCGATCATCGGAGCGCGATCTCGACGCTCCAGGACCTGCTACGGACTCACACGCCACAACAGCTCCTGGACAAGCTGGCCGCGAAGCGCGCCGCGGTCGGCCCGCGCGTGCCCGGCGGGGGCACTACGCCCGAGCTGGTCGCCGAGCGATGGGCAGCGCTCCCACGGCGTGATGGCGTCCAAGCGGAACTCTTCGACGAGTCCGCCGCCAAGGCTGCGCCTCTCTTCGCGCGCAACATCGAGAACTACATCGGCACGGTGAAAGTCCCGGTGGGCGTCGCGGGCCCCCTGCGCGTGAACGGCATCTACGCGCAGGGCGATTATTATGTGCCGCTCGCTACGACCGAGGCGGCGCTCGTCGCGTCGTACTGCCGAGGAGCCCTCACGATCGCAGAGGCCGGCGGCGCGTCCGCAATGCTGCTGCGCGAAGGGGTCAGCCGTGCGCCGGGATTCGCATTCGAGTCGCTCCACGGCGTCGGCCAGTTCGTCGCCTGGGCGGTTGGAGCGGTAGAAGACATGCGGCGTGTGGCCGACGCGACGACGCGGCACGGCAAGCTGCGCGACATGCGCGTGAACATCGAAGGGAATCACGTCTACCTGATCTTCGACTTCGACACCGCGGATGCCGCCGGGCAGAACATGGTCACGATCGCCACGAACGCGATCTTCGCCTACATCTCGGAGCATTCGCCGGTAAAGCCCAAGTACGGCTTCCTGGAGGCGAACCACTCCGGCGACAAGAAGGCAAGCCTGCAGTCGTTCCTGAGTGGCCGTGGGCGAAGCGTGACGTGTGAGTGCATCGTTCCGTCTGGCCTCGTGCAGAAGCGGTTGCACACGACGGCGCAGATGATGGCGAACTACTGGGCGATGTCGGCGATGGGGGGCGTGTTGAGCGGGACGATCGGCGTGCAGGGGCACTACGCGAACGGCCTCGCGGCTGTCTACCTCGCGTGCGGACAGGACGTCGCGTGCGTCGCCGAGTCGGCCGTGGGCGTCACACGCTTCGAGGTCACGGGCGACGGTGACCTGTACGCGAGCGTGACGCTCCCGAACCTGATCGTCGGGACGGTTGGTGGCGGTACGTCGTTGCCGAGCCAGCGTGCATGTCTCGATCTTCTTGGCCTCGCCGGCTCCGGCCACGCGAACGCGTTCGCGGAGGTATGCGCGGCGCTCTCACTCGCGGGCGAGCTCTCCATCGTTGGAGCGCTCGTGGCCGGTCATTTTGCGGGTGCGCACCAGAAGCTCGCGCGTGGCGTGCACGAGCCGACGGTTGGCGGCGACACCCGAAGCGCACCTGTGTGACGGTAACCACGAACGCCGATCAACCGCGCGGACTCGCGCGCTGGATCGTCTATCAACGCGAGCGCTTTCCGGTGCTCGCGCACGGCCCGCTCATCGCCGCGTTCTCGTCAGGCGCCGTGTGCTATTCGGCGCAGCTGCGCGCCGCATCGATCGATGCGCGACCGTCGGTACTGATCGCGTCGCTCGTCGTCGCGTTCGTGAGCTGCCTGCTGTTCTTCTTCCAGCTGCGCGTGTCGGACGAGTTCAAGGATCACGAGGAGGACACGCGCTGGCGGCCGTATCGTCCGGTGCCGCGTGGGCTCGTCACCCTCCGCGAGCTTGGATCGCTGGCCGTCGTCGCCATGGCGATCCAGGTTGCCCTCGCCGTGTGGCTTACTCCCCGGCTCCTCGGGCCGCTGCTGCTCGTGTGGGGCTACGCATGGCTCATGACGAAGGAGTTCTGGGTCAAGGAGTGGCTTGCGTCGCGACCGCTCACCGTGCTCTGGTCGCACATGCTGATCATGCCGCTCATCGACCTGTACGCGACGGCGTGTGACTGGCTCGCCGCTGGCGCGTTCGCGCCGCCGGGGCTCGGACTCGCCTGGTTCCTCGTCGCGAGCTTCTTCAATGGGATGGTGGTCGAGATCGGTCGAAAGATCCGCTCGAGCACCGATGAGGAAACCGGCGTGCAGACGTACTCGGCGGTTTGGGGGCCGCGCCGCGCCGTCGCGGGCTGGCTCTTCGTAATGGCACTCACGACCGGATTCGCGGTACTCGCAGCGCACGCCGTTGGCGCCACGTGGGTCGTGCTCGGCATCCTCGGCGCACTGGCGCTCGTGGCCATTGGGGAGAGCGTCCGCTTCCTCCGAGCGATGCGTCCCGGGCAGGGCAAGCGCCTCGAGACGCTCTCCGGCATCTGGACGATCGCGATGTACCTCGGGGTTGGCGTCGTGCCCTTCTTTCTCGCTCGTTAGGCCCACGCGATGGCACGCTGGGTCACCCGATCGGGCACGGCGGCAGACATAGGCGGCAAGGCCGCGGCGCTCGCGTCACTCGCGGCGAGTGGCATCACGATTCCCCCGTGGTTCGCGATCCGCGCGTTGCCGAACGACGAGTCGTCAGGCGCACTTCCGTCCGAGCTCGTTGCCGAGGTGGGCGCCGCCGTGCGCGAACTCGCGTCCGACGGGGCCCGCCTTGCCGTGCGGTCATCCGCCGTCGAGGAGGATAGCGCCGGGCATTCGTTCGCGGGGCAGTACGAGAGCTATCTGTTCGTTCCTCCCGACGAGGTTGCCGCGCGCGTCCGTGACGTGTGGGAGGCCGCACTGAGTGACCGCGTGAACGCGTACCGGCGCGAGCGCGGACTGTCCGGTGACGCGCTGCGGCCGGCGGTTCTGGTGCAGCGCATGGTGAACGCCGACGTGTCCGGCGTCGCCTTCAGTGCGGACCCGGTTACCGGGCGACGCAGTATCGCTGTCATCGCGGCGACGTACGGCGTGGGAAGCGCGCTCGTCTCGGGTGACGTCAACGCCGATGCGTTCAAGGTGTCTCGCGGCGGTGAGATTGTGGAGCGCCAGATTGCCGAGAAGCGAACGGCGCACCGACAGGGGCCTAACGGCATCG
>DASURJ010001017.1:0-16297 GCA_036280115.1 Gemmatimonadaceae bacterium | reverse complement strand
CGCTTGCGGCCATTCGCATCACCGCCGCGGCGGTGGGAACGCTGGCCGCGTCGCTCGTCCTGCTAACGCTCGCCATGGTCGCGATCGGCCCCTGGCAATCCTGACCCCGCAATCGGGGTCAGATTCGAATATCAGCGTTCTGTTGCGCGCCGGCAGCGTACGGCTGCCGCCCCCCTCGCCCCACCCCGAGTCCCCTTCACGCGCGCCCGCCTCGCCGTGACCGCGTCCGCCGTTGCCGCGCGCGTGCAGTCGGGTGCGGGCGGGCCGGTCGGAACGACGATGACGTCCGTTTCCCCTCGCTTCTGGATGCGTGCCCATGATCTGAACGTGGGGGGACGCACCATCGGAAGCTCCGCCGGCATTGCGCGGAGTGTTCCGCACCATCAACGGTTGGCGGTACCCGGTTCGGGAGGGCCAATCTTCCCCTCGACCGACCGCAAGAGCTCCGCCGGGTCGTACACGACGCCCGCCTTCATCACGACGCGGACGTTGCGGGTGTTGCGGATGTCGCTCAGCGGGTTCCCGCGCACGACGAACAGGTCCGCGAACTTCCCCACCTCGATGGAGCCGAGCTTGTCGCCGCTGTTGAGCGCGCGGGCGCCGTTCAGCGTCCCAATGCGCAACGCCGCGGCCGGTGGAATGCCCGCGAGTACCAGTGCGTGCAGCTCGCGGTGCGCGGAGAACCCCGCGAGGAACTCGCCCCGGCTGGGATTGTCGGTACCGAGTGTAAGAATCCCACCCGCGTCGTAGAACGCCTTCGTTGTTCGTCGCATCGCCCAATAGAGCGAGTCGAATAGCGCATTCGCGCGCCGCGGTGGCCTGCTCTTCACCCACTCCTGAATCGCCGGCGTGAAGAACTTCCGCTCGTCGATCCAGTAGTCGAATCCCTCCTGCAACGTGCCGAAGTAGACTGGCGCGGTGATCGTGGGGTCGAACGCGACGCCGTGCGACACATACAGCGCGACGATGTCCTTGAAGGCCTTCGACTGTACGTCGACCTCCACCCACGACGGATAGGCGGGCCTCGTCGGGTCGAGGGCGTCGCCGCCTAACACGTGCTCGACGCGGTCGATGCCCATCCGAACAGCCTCGCGCGCGTTGGTGCTGTTGCGAAAGCCCGACTCCAGGTGCGCGGTCACGGGAAGCCCGTGCAGATGCGCCCGCTCGATGAGCGCCTTCAGGTGGTCAGGACGGATCCCTTTGGCCTTGAAGCCTCGGACGCCCTGCTCCGCCCAGTGGTCGACGTCCTTGTAGATGTCCTCGGCTGTCGCGTTCTGGTTCCAGCCCTCGCGCGCCGTCCCGAAGTACGGGCCGGAATTGAAGATCCGCGGACCGATCTGTCGGCCGGCGTCGATGCGCTTCCGGGCCGCCATCATGCCTTCCGGGTCGTACTCCCCACCCGGAAACGTGGTCGTGACGCCGTTCGCCAGGAAGATGATCGGGTTGTACGTGTACTCGTCGGCCCGCTTCCCGTTAGGCCCCAGCGTCATGTTGTAGTGCGCGTGCACGTCGACGAGTCCGGGGAGCACGTACTCATCGTCGCCGAGCGTGAGGGTGCGTGCCCCGACCGTGTCGGCTGACGCGACGTCGCCGTTGACGACCTGAAAGACGCCGCCCCGAACCAGGATGCCGCGGTTGCGGACGACCTCGTCGCCGGTGGCGGTGAACACCCACCCACCGCGGATGATGACTGGTGCCTGTGCGCCCGCACCGGGGAGGGCGGCGCACAGTGCGGTAAGGAACAGGAGGCTACCGGCAATGCGGCGTTGGCTGCCGAAAAGATCGGGAAGGCGCATTGCTACAACCCCCAGCCTGCTCGGTACTCGCGAGTCAAATACTGATTCACGTCCGGCGCGTTCGTGAACTGCATTCCCGCGCCGTCGTAGAACACCTTCTTCCCTTGCCCCGCGCGGAGCGCCACGAGACCGAGCAGCATCGTCTCCGTCAGCGCCGCCGAGTAGTCGAAGGGCGCGCTCGTCTTCGCTTCGCCTTTGCACGCCTGCGCGAAGTTCACTTCGTGCGGCACCTCGATCCGCGGCACCGTCTTCGCCACACGCTCGGCTTCCTCCGCCACCGACGCCGGGTACACCTTCGGGTTGTTCCCGTACGTCTCGTACACGAGAATCCCGCGCGTGCCCACGAACACGCCGCCACCGCCGTCCGCGCGCGGGAGCGTGATGTCGTCGGGCAGGAACGGAGGTCGCGGCGGCATGAGGCCGCCGTCGTACCAGTACATCTTCACCGGTGGCTGCGCCGCTGACCCGCCCCCGCCTAACGCGGGCCGAGCGGCGAACTCGTACTGTACCATCGTCGCGAGCGGATACGTTGCCGGGGTCCGCTCGCCGCCACCCCACGGCGTCGACGTCGCCGAGACGCTCGTCGGATACGTGAGGCCTAACGCCCAGAACGGCTGGTCGATCAGGTGCGCGCCCATGTCCCCGATCGCACCCACGCCGAAGTCCACCCAGCCGCGCCACGCAAAGGGATGATACGCGGGATGATACGGGATCTCCTTCGCCGGCCCGAGGAAAAGGTCCCAGTTGAAGCCCGGCGGGGGCGTGTGCGGGCCTTTCGCCATCGCCTCGAGGATCGCCTGATCGACGGTCCGCATGTTCCACACGGGCGGTGGAGGCGGTGGCGCAGGCGTGCCGTCGTAGTTCAGTGGCGGTGAGCTCGCTGGCGGCGGCGACGTCGGTGCCGGCGCCGAGCCCGTCGCGACCGGGCGCGGAATCCCCTGCGCCCAGTATCGAACCGGCCGGTCCGTCCACACGTACACCTCGCTCACCGGCCCAATCACGCCCGAGGCAATGATCTCGGTGATCCGGCGCGTGCCTTCCATGGAGTGGCCCTGATTCCCCATCTCGGCCACTACGCCGTTCGCTGCAGCCGTCTTCGCGAGCAGCCGCGCCTCGTACACCGAGTACGTGAGCGGCTTCTGCACGTAGATGTGCTTACGCCGCTGCATGGCCGCCATCGCGACCACCGCGTGCGTGTGGTCGGGCGTGGCAATGACAACGGCGTCAATGTCGCGCTGCTTGTCGAACATCTCGCGGAAGTCGGCGTACTTCGCCGCCTTCACGTACGCGTCGCGCAACTTCAGCGCCTCCTCGGACGGCCCCGTGGCACCCTGCCTCGGCCGCATCTCGCGCGTGAGCGCGCGCTCGACGTGCGGGAAGTCCACGTCGCATAACGCGACGATGTTCTCACCGAGCAGGCGCTTCATGTTCTGCATGCCCATCCCACCGACCCCGACGACAGCCACGTTCAGCGTGGCACTCGGCGCCCGGTAACCGCGTCCGAGCACGTGGCGAGGGACGATCATCGCGCCCAGGGCAAGTGACGTGGTACCGACGAACTCGCGACGGGTGAAGTCCTTTGACATGTGAGCCCTGCTGGGGAGGCTGGGGATCTCGGTTACACGCGGCCAGTCGGGCTGACTATACGCGCCGATCCGGCGGCGTCAACGTGTGGGTAACAGCCATCAGCTGATGGCTGATGGCTTAGTCGCTCGTCATGATGAACAGCGGCGCCCCATCGAACTCGTAGATCGGCCGCAAGCGCTCCGTATTGTAGTACTTGGAAACGTCCACGACTTTCTTGTCCGACGTCACGCTCGTGATCGGCACGCTGTCGTAGAAGCCGCGGTGGATGCTCACGAGCCGCCCGTACTGCTTCTTCAGGATCAGGTCGAGCGCAAGATTGCCGAACGCCATCGGGACAATCGAATCCAGCGCGTCCGGGTCGCCGGAGCGAACGAGGTAGCCGAGTCGCTGGTTCACCACGTCGATGCGCCGGCCATTGTTGTACTTCGGCGAATATTCCTTGAGCGCCGACGCCACCTTGTCACCGATACCGCCGAGCTTGCGGTGGCCGAACATGTCCGTCTCCTCGCCCTCGAAGCTCATCCCGTCGTGCGCCGTGAGTCGCGCGCCTTCGGACACGAGCACAACCGCATAGCGGCTGGTGTGACGGTTGCGGTCGTAGGTGAGCATCTCGGTCAGATGCTCGACGTCCACAGCGTGCTCCGGGATGACACACCGGTCGGCCGCGCCCGCCATCGTCGGCAGGAGCGCCGTGAACCCCGCGTAGCGGCCGAACACCTCGATGACGAGATACCGCTCGTGCGACCCCGCCGACGTCCGCAGCCGGTGCGTGAGCTCGATGGTCCGCGTCACGCACGTGCTGAACCCGATACAGTAGTCCGTGCCGTAGACGTCGTTGTCCATCGTCTTCGGGATGGCGACGACATGGACGCCCTCGTCGTGCAGCCGCTTTCCGTAGCTGAGCGTGTCGTCGCCGCCAATGGGGATCAGGATGTCGACCCCAATGTGCTCGAGGTTCTCGAGGATGTCCTTGGTGATGTCGTTGGTCTTCTCATCGTAGCCCGTCAGGTGCCTGGGGACGCGCTCCCGCGGCAGGTGACTCGGACGGGTGCGCGATGTGTGGAGGAACGTGCCTCCGGTGCGACCGGCGCGATTCACGATCGCCTCCGAGAGGATCTGCACGTTGTCCGCATTGTCGGCGTCCTTCTCACGGACGTAATCGACCAGCCCGGCCCATCCCCGCCGAAGACCGACCACGCGGTACCCCTCGCGCAGCGCGCGGATCGTGATCGCCCTGATCGCCGGATTCAGACCCGGCACGTCCCCGCCGCCTGTCAGTATCGCAATCGTTCCCTTGGACGCCATACCTCGACCCCGAGCTCGGTTGTCCCGTTCATTCCGCCGCGACGCGCGGTCGCGGCGGCTCTCGAATCTCCTCCGAAAATAATGTGGCCAGCCCGCTATACGACCACTCGAGGTACACCTCTTACGGCCGACGTCGAGTTCCCCCACCTTGGGGAGCAACCCGGACGGAGCCACACGATGAACGAGGAAGTGTTCAATCTCGACCTGAGGAAGTTCCTCAAGCGGTTCGGCGTCACGGCGCAGCGCGAGATCGAGCGCGCGGTAGCCGAAGCGCAGGAGCGCGGCACCATTCAGGGCTCCGAGACGCTCTCGGTCCGCGCGACGCTCACGATCCCGGGCGTCCTCGATGAGCTACGCATCGACGGCGAGATCGGCCTCGAGCGGTCGGCATCGCGCGAGGCCTAGATCCAACCCGGTTCGTTCGGCGGCGCCTAACGCCACCGGCGGGAGTTGGGGGATTTGGGGTCGACACGCGCGACCGGCCGGCTTACCCTCCAATCAACGGGAAGTCTCACCACGAACAGGGGGAACCATCATGGTCGAGTCCACCGGATACGTGCAGCGTTCGATCGTCGACCGGATGAAGGGGGCGGCGATGCTGGATGTCGCCACCTACGAAGAGGTCGAGCACGACAACTCGGCGACCGGGCAAGCCGCCGTCGTCGTGGTGATCGTGGCGATCTGCACTGCCATCGGCGCCGTCTGGCGCGGCGGGCCCGGGATCATCGCCGGACCGATCAGCGCCATCGTCGGCTGGCTCCTCTGGGCGGCGGTCACCTACGTCGTGGGCGACAAGCTGCTCGGCGGCACGGCGACGTGGGGAGAGCTACTCCGGACCATCGGGTTCGCGCAGTCGCCGGGTGTGTTCATGATTCTGGGGATCATCCCGATCCTCGGCGGCCTCGTGCGCCTCGTCGTGGCGATCTGGCTCCTCGTCGCTGGCGTCGTGGCGATTCGCCAGGCGCTCGACTTCTCCACCGGGAAGGCGATTCTCACTGCGGTCATCGGCTGGGTTGCGCTGATGGCGCTCGCGTTCCTCACCGGCGGAGGCGGGTGGTTCTCGATGTAATCACGCCAGCCCGCGACACCCACAGGCGGCGGAAGAACGACGCGCCCCGCCGCCTCGGCACACAGGCGCATGACGGCCGGATCATCAGACGGTACGCGCGTTTCTGCGGCGGCGGCGTCGAGCGCCGCCGAGCGCCCGTCGTTAGGTGCTCAGAACTTCACCTCGCGCTCGGCCACACCGCCCCGCGTGCTGAGCGCGCGTACGGTCACCGTCCTGTCCTCGGGCTTGTCGCCCACGCGAACGCGGAGCGACACCGTGCGGGTCTCACCGCCATTGAGCCAGAACTCCGGCGACCGGCCGGCGATGCGCGTCGTGCTGCCGCGCGCCGCACGCAGGCCGAGCTGATCCGGGCGCACGATCTTCACGCGCTTCGCTTGCTCGAGTGCCGTCGGCAACCGGCCGGTATTGCGCACAGTGACACGCACCTCGTGCGTCGCTGAATCCTTCGCCGCGCCACGAACGGCCGCCACGGTCGCGTTCGTGATCTCGATCTTCGGGAGCGACTGCGCCATGTACAGGTTGAACAGCGCCTGGTTGCGCGCCCATTTCTCCATCACTTCCGGCGGACCGTTCTGCGAGAAGAACTTCGGGTTGTAGCCGCCGATCTCCACCTCGCCTAACGCTGGGTGCTGGGACTTCGTCCAGTTCATGAAGCACTTCCCGCCGAACTCCTCGTCGCAGTAACGCAGCACTTCGTGCGGTTCGATGTCGCCGTCGTTGTCGTAGTCCCGCTCGCGCCCGCCGTTCCACAGCTCGTCACCGTACCAGATGACGCCGTAATAGAAGTAGCCGAAGTCCGGCCCGTGGCCGAACAGCGGGCTCGGGCGGAGCGTGTCACCCTGGGCGTTGGTGACGCGACCCCGCGTGGCATACGTGCGGTAGACGTCGCCGGCCCACGGGTACTTCGTGAGCGAGAGCCCCACCGAGTCGAAGTGCTGATACCACTTCATGTCGGTGGGGAACATGCACTCGGCCTGCTCGCACGTGGACGGTCCGCGGAGGTGCATCGGCACCGAGGTATCCATGCTGTTCGCGACGCCGATGTTCGGATGCGTGAGCACCCAGAGCACGACCGCGCGCGTCTCCGGCTCGGACAGCGGATACTCGCCGGCCCCGAGCTGCGTCCAACCGCGACCCGTTGCGTCGCGACCGGGTTCCGGGCGCCAGTTCTCCGGATAGTTGCGATGCAGGTCGAGCCCGCCGATGCCGTCCTCGTTGTATCGGCCGTCGAGGTCGTTGTCGATGCCCTCGGGGTAAACCTCATAGTCGCCGCGATTCTCACCGACGCGCCGCATCAGTCGCCCACTCGGGTCCAACGAGTCCTTCACGAAGTCTCCCTTCCCCGCACCGACGAACTTCCGCATCTGGCGGATGTAGCCGTCGCTGTCGAGGTCCTCGCCCGGATCTTCGTCGAGCAGCCCGTCACGATCGGAGTCGTGAGGCCGCACGGAGCTGCGGTTCGTCTGCGCGGTGAGACGGTACATGTCAGACCCGTCCGGGTTATTGAGCGGGCGGATGTACACGGTCTTCTCGTCCAGCAGGCGCTTGACGTTCACGTCCTTCCCGTAGTTCTCGAGCAGGTGCCACGCGAGGTAGAACGCGCTCTCGGTCGCGGTGATCTCGCCGGAGTGCCGGCCTCCCTCGAAGAAGGCGGCGGGCTTGTCCGTATCCTTCCCCGTCTTCTTGTTCGTGAGCGTCATCTGCCAGATGTCGCGGCCGCCGAACGTCTTCCCCACCGAGTAGAGCTCGACCAGATCGGGGTAGTCCTTCTCCCACTTTCGCATCCACCACTCGATCTCCTCGGACGTGTGGTAGTGCTTGAAGTCCATCTGTCCGGCGACGAGCGGTTTGACCTCTGGATAGTTCGTGAGCGGAAAGACGCTCGGCCCGGCGCGGTTGCCGGGGATGACGATGACCTTGGGGGCTGTGTCGGACGCGGCGCGTGCGCCGTTGGTGGCGCTTGGCTGAGCGGCGGCCGGAGAGACGCTTGCCGAGAGGGCCGCGGCGAGCAGGGCGGACGTGATGAGCGTCGGGCGCATGGGCGGCGGGGTGCTGGTGTGAGGGCTCCGAAGCCGGTAGGGTAGCCCTGTGGCGAAGCGTCCGCTACCGCCTGATTTGGAAACCGGTGAGCCGGACCGGCTACCCGAGACGCCTTTCATGATGGATCTTGGTTGGAACGCGTGGTCCGACCACGTGCGAACGGTCTTCAATGGAGCTCGACGATGGCGCGAAAGCCGGTGGCAGCGACGGTGGTGGGGACTCTCCTCATAGTGGTCTGCGATGACGGGTCGGTGTACGAGTTCGACCCCAACGGCATGTGGATCGAGCGGAAACCCATCCCGGGAACGGCGGCCGCGCACGCCGACGAGATCCGGCGTCAGGAACCGCGCTTCGACTGACCCAGTGGCCCCGCCGAGCACCGGACGGTATAGTCATCGGACGCCATGCCGTGCCTCCTCGTCGTTCTCGCGCTCGCGACACCGCGGTTGGTGATCGCCATCCTCTGGTTCTTCACGAACTGGTTTCGCGGGCTCTTCGACACGGCACTGTGGCCGATCCTCGGCTTCGTTTTCCTTCCCACGAGCCTCCTCTGGTTCACCGCGGTGCAGCGGTGGTTCGACGGACAATGGACGCTGTGGCCCATCGTGGGGATGGTGATCGCGTTGATGATCGACGTCTCGCCCGCCGGCGGGCGACGAAAAGAAAAGAAGTAGCACACGCTCACACTCGGAGCTTCACCCAAATGCGATTCTCGCTGATCGGCGCGTGCGCAAGCACGCTTACGCTCGCCCTTCCCCTCGCGGCGCAGAGTGCCGCGTCCGCCGGCACGGTACTGCCGCCCGCGAAGCAGATCGCCGCGGCAATTGCCGCCGCACCCGCCGAGTTCCGCGACGGTGCGACGGTGCTTGGCTACAACGAGAGCAGGAAGCTCGTGACGCTGCGTCAAGGGAAGGGCGACATGGTCTGCCTGGCCGATGACCCGAACATCGAGGAATTCCACGTCGCGTGTTATCACAAGGCGCTCGAGCCCTTCATGGCGCGCGGTCGAGCGCTTCGCGCCCAGGGCGTAAAGGGCGCTCAGGTGGACACGGTGCGGTTCGCGGAGATCACCTCCGGCAAGCTGCACATGCCGAGCACACCGTCGTCCTTGTACACGCTCACGGGCCCCCCGACGAGCTTCGACCCTGCGGCCGAGAAGGTGACGGGGGCACGGTGGCTTTACGTGGTGTACATCCCGGGTGCGACGGCCGCGTCGACGGGGCTGACGGAGAAGCCGGCACCGGGAGTGCCGTGGATCATGTTCCCGGGCACGCCGAAGGCGCACATCATGTTCTTCACGGGGATGTAACCGCGCCCGGCAACCAGAGGAAACACAACGCCCCCGTGGGGTCCCGGGGGCGTTGGCACTTCACTCCGCCGAGTCTGTATCGGAGGAGCACTCGTATGATGCACGGCGGGACGCGCGTTGACCACTCGGGACAACCCTAGGTAGCAGCCTCGACCTGACGGCCCGGTCAGGCCCCAACCCTACTCGTCCCTGAGCGCCACGATCGGATCCACTCGCGTCGCGCGGAGCGCCGGCACCAGCGTCGCGAGCATCGCGACGCCCGCGAGGAGCAGCGCAACGAGTGAGAACGTCACCGGGTCCGTGGGGCGGACGCCGAAGAGCTGACTCGCAATGAGCCGGGTGAGCGCGAAAGCACCGACCACGCCGATCGCCACCCCGACCGCCACGAGCAACAGCCCCTGCCTCATCACCATCGACAGCACGTTCCGCCGCGCCGCGCCCAGCGCCATGCGGATCCCGATCTCGTGCGCCCGCTGCGTCACGGCGTAGGACATCACGCCATAGATGCCGATCGACGCGAGCACCGCCGCCATAGCCGCGAACAGCCCGAGCAGCAGCATCGCGAAACGCCGCTGCCCCATGGAGCTCTCGATGTTCACTGCCATCGTCGAGACGTTCGCGAGCGGCACGTCACGGTCGATGCCGTAAATGGCCGAGCGCACCGCGGGGAGCGCCGCGTTCGGGTCGCCGGCCGTACGCACCGCGAAGGTCATTCCGCCGCCAAGAAAGCCCGGACGCCGGTACGGGTGATACAACTGCACCCGGTCCTCTGCATCCAGCCCCTCGTGCTTCGTGTGGCCCACCACGCCCACGACCGTCATCCAGCTCACGACCGAGTCGCGCTGCGGGTCGTCGAACGTGAGGCGCTTGCCGATGGGGTCCGCGTTAGGCCAGTACCGCCGCACCATCTCCTCGTCCACGATCGCGACCTGCGCCCCGGTGGCGCCGTCCTGGTCGGTGAAGAGCCGGCCCTTGATGAGCGGCACACGGAGCGTGGTGAAGAACGACGGGTTCACCACGCGCTGATCACCCCACGGACCCGGCGCGTTCGGCGGCGGCGTGTAGCCCTCGACGCGGAAGCTGCCGGTGGACCAGTTGCCGCTGAACGGCATCGTCGACGTGATACCGACGTCCGTTATTCCCGGGACCGCGCGCACCGCCTCGATCGCGCGGTCGAAATACTGGAGCCGCGCCGTGTCCGACGGATACCTCGACGCCGGCACCGCGACGGTGAACGTGAGCAGGTTGCTCGAGTCGAAGCCCGGGCTCACCTCCTGCAGCAGCGCCAGACTCCGGATGAGCAACCCCGCCCCCGTGAGCAGCATCAACGCCAGCGCCACCTCGGCCACCACGAGCACTCGGCGCAGCGCGTGACCGCTGCGATCCGCGGTGGCGCCGCGGCCGCCTTCCTTGAGCGTCTCCTGCAGGTTCGTGCGTGCGCTCTGCACCGCGGGCGCCAGCCCGAACAGCAGGCCGGTCAGCACCGACACACCTAACGTGAACGCCATCACGAGCCCGTCGATCCGGAGCTCGGCGATCCGCGGCACGTTGGCCGGCTCGAGCGCCACCACCGCCTTCACGCCGAGCCACGCGAGACCCAGCCCCAACGCACCGCCCACCACCGCGAGCAGCACGCTCTCGACCAGGAGCTGGCGGATGAGGTCCCGCCGCGACGCACCGAGCGCGCTGCGGATGGCGACCTCCTTGATGCGCGACGCCGCGCGTGCCAGCAGCAGGTTGGCCACGTTCGCGCAGGCGATGAGCAGTACGAGGCCCACGGCACCGAGCAAGACGAGAAGCGCCGGCCGAATGTCGCCGCTCACCTTCTCGTTCATCGGGGTGACCTTGAGCGTCCAGTCGCTCGCGTACTGTTCGGGATACTCGGCTCTGAGCTGATTCGCGAACGTTCGCAGGTCACTACGAGCGCGCTCGAGCGTGACCGTGGGTTTGAGCCGGGCGACGAGCAGGAGCCATTCGTTCGTGCGGCCGCCACCGAATTGTTCCGGTGTGAGCGCGAGCGGCTTCCACAGGTCGGTCGCCTGATTGTAGAAGTTGCGGAACGACGGCGGCATCACGCCAATGACGTCGTGCTGCTCACCGTTGAGGATGATCTGCTTGCCGACGATCGACCGGTCGCCGCCGAACTGACGCTGCCAGAAGCCGTAACTCAACACGACGACCTTCTCTTTGCCCGGCACGTCCTCGTCGGGCGCGAAGCCGCGGCCGAGGATTGGCGCGACCCCGAGCGTCTGGAACATGAGCCCCGACGCACGCGTCCCCTGGAGCCGCTGGGGGTCGCCACTTACGCCGGTGAGCGCTGGCGCCCACCCGCTCATCACGAACACGCCGTCGAAAAGCGACGTGTTGTCGCGCAGATCCCGAAACCCGGGCGCCGACGCGCCCGCCTCGAGATCGTTGAGTGACGGGTAGAAGTGGTCGACGACTACGAGGCGCTCCGGCTCGCGGTACGGAAACGGCCGCAACAGGACGGTGTTGACGACGCTGAAGATGGCCGTGTTCGCGCCAATGCCGAGCGCGAGCGTGAGGATCACGATGAGTGAGAAGCCGGGCGACTTTCGAAGGCGCCGCACGGCGTAACGAACGTCCTTGAGCAGCGTATCCATGACTACCGCGGCCATTGGCTGGGTGGGACGAACGGCGTGGGATACCACATAGACAGGCCGGACGCCTTGAAGGTTCGCCTGCCCCATGGCCTGGAGCGCGTGGCCGGTCGGAACGACGATGACGCGGAAGGGGCCGAAACGGCCGGATGACTGCTCTGCGCTGACGCCGCGTGGCGCGACGTCGCAGCCTCCGGCATCCAGAACGGAGGGAGGAAACGGATGAGGGGGCGAGGGGGATGAGAGAGATCGCTCCCCGTCCGGGACGCGCCCTCGCGCCGGGGCCGTAACTGATGGGAACTGCTCTCAGGGTGAGTGGCGTCCCGAGCGGCCGCTCCCCCTTCAGTCACGTTCCGGCGAGCGGAGCTTTCAGTCACTCAGGATGATGTCTCTCATCCCCTCATCCCCCTCATCCGTTCCCCCTCTTCTGGATGCTGGACCCGGCGCGAGACGCGTCCCCTCATCCGGCCGTTTCGGCTTTTCCCGCGTCATCGTCGTTCCGACCGGCCCGCGCGCACCGAACTGGACGCGCGCCAGGTGTTCGCCGCGTCAGTCCGCAGCGACCGCCGTGCTCGCGAGCGCCTCGGCTTCCCGCATTTGAGAGGTGCGCTTTCCGACGAGATACCCGTTGATCGCTTGCAGCGGCCCCAGAAGCGCGTAGCTCATGCCCGCCAGGGGCACCCACGCCGGACCGCCGATCTGCGATAGCGCGATGCTGAAGGCCGCGATCCCGATCCAGATCGCGTAGTACCGAAGATTCGATCGCGTGAGGAGAACCTCCACATCATCGAGCTGCAGCCGAACGCGGTTCCGATACGCGTGCGCGTACATGCAGGTCAGGAGACCGAACACGGCGATGATGCTCACCGAGTAGACCGTCATCAGCGTTGGCCCGTCGCGCCAGCTCAACGGAATCCGCGCCGGCCCCGTGTCGATCATCTGACCGATCACCGCCGAGAACAGGAACTTGAGCGGATAGATGTAGAGCACCACCACGAACAGCAGCGCCAGGTTCAGCACGACGATCCAGAAGTCCTCGAACCCGTAGCGCCTGAAGAAGGTGTAGTGCTCGTACCAGATCATGGTGAGCACCGCGAACGAGGCGGCGAACGCGACGAACCCGCGCAGCATGGCCATGAGCTCGTCGAACGTCGCGGGGACCTCGAGCGACACGACGAGCAGCGTGATCGCGAACCCGAACACCGCGTCGCTCAGCCCCTCGAGCCGGGATACCTCGCGGCTCCGGATCCGGAAGCCGTGATGATCCATCGGGTCCGCCCGTGTGAGAGCGGTACGTAGCATGGCGCTGTTCGCTAGGGTGACTCTAGATCGCGAGCTGGCGGAGCTCCCTGGAGCGCGTCCGGCTCGCGAGGAGCTTCGTACCGTCACGCATCTCTACCTGCATGCGACTCCCGTCGAACGGAACGAGCTGCTTCACGTAGTCGAGGTTCACGATGTGCGCGCGGTGGATCCGGATGAATCGTCCCGGATCCAGACGCCGCTCGAAGTCGTTCAGCGTGAGGTACACGAGGTACGACCGCGCACGCGTATACACCGCGACGTAATCGTCCGCCGCCTCGAGTCGCTCGATCTCCGCCGCGGTCACCGGCACAATGCGGTCGCGGTCTCGAACGAAGAGCCGCGTCAGCGGACCGGATTCGGCCATCACGCTCCGCGCGCGCTCCGCGATGGGCGGCGTCAGGATGGACGACACGGGGGCCACATCGGACGGCATCACCCGCCGCGCACGCTCCAGCGCCGCGAGACAACGCTCACGGCCGAACGGCTTGAGCAGATAGTCGAGCGCCTCGAGCTCGAAGGCACTCACCGCATAACGATCGTACGCGGTCGTGAAGATCACCGCCGGCTCGTGACTGATCCGGTCCAGCACCTGGATGCCATTCAGCTCGGGCATCTCGATGTCGAGCAGCACCAGGTCCGGCACGAGCGCGTCGATCATCTGGACCGCGCGCGTCCCCGTATCTGCTTCCCCTACACACTCGAGCCACGGCACGCCCGCGAGAATTTCCCGGAGCGCTCGCCGGGCGAGTGGCTCGTCTTCCACGATGAGCGCGCGGATACGGTTCATCGCGACTCCGCGCGCTGCGCAACGACGTCATCCGGCCTGCGCAGTTCGCCCGTCCTCGCTCGCAGCATCGGTGTAACGATCGACGGCATACGCAGCCGCACGAGGAAGCCGTTGTGCGGCGCGGTCACGATCTCCATTCGCGCATCGCTCCCCCACCGCGTCTCGAGACGCTGCCGCACCGCGGCCAGCCCCAGCCCCTGCGCCTCCGTCACGCGCGCGTCGTCCGACCCGGGACCGTCGTCAGCCACCTCCAGCACCAGTTCATCATCCGCTACGGTCGCGGCAAGTCGCAGCGTCCCCGGTCCCGCGCGCGGCGCGATACCGTGGCGAATCGCATTCTCCACGAGCGGCTGGAGCGAGAACGCGAGCACGAGGCACTCGAGCGCGTCGGGATCGATCTCCTCCACCACACGCAACCGATCGCCAAGGCGCAGTCGCTCGAGTGAGAGGTATGTGCGCACGAAGCCGAGCTCCACCTCGAGCGTCACTTCCTCGTTTCGCTCGCGGTTCACGTCGAGGACGTAGCGCAGCAGCGCCGCGAACTCCTCGAGCGCGCGCTCGCCCCCGTCAGGATCGGCGCGCACCAGCGCCGTAATGGAGTGCAGGGTGTTGAAGAGGAAATGAGGGTTGAGCTGCGCCCGAAGCGCCCGCAGCTCAGCGTCGACGCGCAACGCCTCGGCGCGCGCGGCTCGGCGCTCCTCCTCGCGCAGCCGGCCGGCGGCCTGCACGGCGTACGAGATCCCCACCACGACACCGTAGAGCGCCACGCCGTAGATCAGCTGCCACCCGAACGCGTCGCGCATGAAGCGGTCGTAGGTGTCGGCCGGTGCGTTGATGCGAATGGAGGTGGCGATCGCAGTCGTGAGCAGCCCGCCGTAGACCAGCGCCAGTATCGCGTGCGTGACGAGGAAGCGCGCGCGATGGGTGCGCTCGTAACGGATGCGCGCGCTGAGCCACCACGCCACGGCACCGAGGAGCGCGGCGGTCCCGACCGAAAAGCCCGCGCCCCACAGTCCGTCGGAGACAGCGATCCCACGCTGCGACGCGAGCACCACGGCGTACAGCAGCGCGAGCGGTACCCAGGCGAGGATGTAGAGAAGCGTGAATCGCGCTCGCGACAACGGGATCTACTCCTTCGGCTTCGAGAGTGACGGCAGCAGCGACTGCGTGACCCACGCATTCGATGGCGAGAGCTCGAGCGCCTTCTCGTACGCGGCTCGCGCGTCCTCGGCCTTGCCCTCCTTCTGCAACGTCTGGCCCAGCCAGATGTACGCGTCGGCGTGTCCCCACGAGGGCGCCGGCGCCACGACGCGCTCGGCGGCAAACAGCTCCGCCGCCTTACGGAGATCGCGCTCGGCCTTGTCGGTTCCGCCGCCGAACATCTTCGGCGTAAACATGGAGGAGATTCCGCGCACGAGCCACACGCGCGGGTTGTTGGGCTCGAGTTCCATCGCGCGCTCGATCAGGCCGCTCGCCTTCGGGCCGAGCGTCATGCCGCTCAGCGGATTGCTGCTCAGCCCAATGAGCTGCCCTACCACCGCGCCCCGAAGCGCGAGCGCATCGCCCGCCGGTGCCTTCGTCTCGATCTGCTCCAGGAGCCGGTCGGCTTCCTCGAGCGCTTTCTTCGCGTCATTGTTGCGGTTGCGTCCCATGTACTGCGCCGCCAATCGGTACAGTGAGAGAGACCGGTAGTAGAGCAGCAGGCGGTCGTTCGGCGTGACGGTGAGCGCCCGGTCGAGAAGCGCCGCCGCCTGCGTCAGACGAGCGAGGTCGCTCGCGGCGTGCGCTATCTCGATCTCTCGGCTCGCCGAATCCGCCCACTTCGCGGTGCCAGTGACGGCGGGCGACTGGGCACCTAACGACAACGGCATCGCCAGAGCGAGCGCGGCGGTACCGATCAGGAAACGCAAGGTCATCGGTTCTCCTTGAGCCAGGTAACGGTGCCGCCGAAGTACACGGAGCGCTCGAACAGGCTCGGCACGATCCGACGGTCTGAATAGTCGGCGGTGTAGCGTACGGATTGGGCGTTCTCGCGGCCGAAGAGATTCATGACGGACGCGAACAGGACGGTCTGAAGCGACGGGGTGACCTGACGGAAGTAGCTCGCGGACAGGTCGACGCGACGGAAGGCGGGCAATCGCTCGCTCATTGGCTCGCCGTACTCGGGCACGAAGACCTGTTGTGACGCATCGAACTCGCTGCCGACCACGGGGGTGAACGGACGGCCCGTGGCATACCGATAGGCCACAGACGCCCTCAGGCCGCCGATGATCGCCCGCTCCGCCACGGTCGTCAGCGTGTGAGTGACGTCGAAGGGCGCACGGGTCACGATTCTCGTGTCGGGATCGGTGCGCCGCGACGAAACGAAGCTGTAACTCACGCGCCCGGTGAGGCCAAGCGGCCCGCGCCCTTTGACGAATACGTCCACGCCCGTCGCGCGACCTGTCCCACCCGCGACCACGTCGTAGTCGCGTGTTCGCT
>DASURJ010001016.1:0-3236 GCA_036280115.1 Gemmatimonadaceae bacterium | reverse complement strand
GGGCGCACGTGCCTGAGTTCGTGATTCCGCGGTTCACGGGTGAGACGTTCACCGGCACTTATTGGGGGCCGAACGGCCTCAAGCTGCATTCCGAGTATCTCGGGCTGCTGGCGGTGGTCCTCGCCGCGTTCGGTGCGGCCGACAGGGACCGGCGGCGCATGGTCATCTGGCTGGGCGCGATTGCGCTCCTGTTCCTGCTCGTCGCGCTTGGCGGCGCGACGCCGTTCTACCGGCTCTGGTGGGAGGTCGTGCCATTCGCGAGCTCGATGCGCGCACCGGGGATGGCCCTCTTCGTCGTCGCGTTCGTGGTGTCCGTGCTGGCGGCGTTCGGCGTCGAGCGCGTGGCCGCCGGACGCACGTCACGATTGGGGCCGGCTGCCATGATCGCGGGTGGTGCCGTCGCCGTGCTCGGTGTGAGCGGGCTGCTGGGCTCGATCGCGCAGTCGTTAGGCACGGCAATCGGCCAGTCGTTCGGCTTTCCGCAGTGGGCCGAGCGGGCGGCGGCGGCCGCGCAGACCATTCAGTGGAGTGCGCTCGTGGCGGGCCTCGCCGCCGTCGGGGCCGGTGCCGCGACCGTCGCCCTGCGGCGAGGTCGACTTCCGGGCGGGGCGTGGGCCGCCGTGCTTATAGCGCTCGTGGGGACGGACCTGTGGCTCAACGTGCGTCCGTTCTGGATGTACAGTAACGTGCACGAGGAGCTGTTCGCCGGCGACGCGATCAAGGCGAGACTCAAGTCGCTGCCGAAGCCGATCCGCGTGTGGGACGTCCAGTACGGCGGCATTCCGAGCGTGTACGAGGGCGCGGCGCTCATGGCCGACGACATCGCGCAGCTCTACGGCCATCACGGAAACGAGCCGCACGCCTTCGACGTGCTGAACGGGCGGCAGGGATCGAGTCTCTCCTTCGCGCGCGCAGGTGATCCGCGCATCCTCGACCTGTTCGCGGTGAATCACGTCATCCTGCAGGCGCAGGCGGCGCCCGATTCGCTTCCCGGGTTCCGCCGCACGCTCAGCGACGTCGCCGCGTCGTCCGGCGCGACGGCGACGCTGTTCGAGCGCGAGCGCCCGGTCCCGTACGCACGGTTCGTCCCGACGGCGATTCCCGCCGCGTCGATGACGCAGGCGGCGTCCACCGTGGTTGGCGCGAGCTTCGATCCGTATCGCGTCGTCATGCTCGACTCGACGGCCGGAGCGCCCGCTGGCGCAATGCCTGATTCGCTGCCGCCGGCGCCAGACCTCGCCATCACGTTCGCGGAGTGGAGGCCGGGCCGCATGCGCATGCAGCTCGGCGCCCCGGCGCCATCGGCGGGACACGTGCTCGTGAGCGAGAACTGGGACCAGGAGTGGCGCGCGACGGTCGACGGGCGCGAGACACCCGTGCAGCGAGGCAACGTCTCGCTCATCACGGTGCCGGTGCCGGCAGGGGCGCGCGAGATCGTGCTCGATTACGAAGGGCGAGCGTTCGCGCGAGGGCGGACCATCTCGCTCGTGTCGTTGCTTGTCGTTGCGATCGGGCTCATCGCTCCGGTTCTGATCCGGCGTCGCAGCGGAGCTCGCGGCCTAACGACCAGCTCGGGGACGCCCCCGGTTTCGGACGAGCAGTAATCAGTCTTCAGTCTTGAGTCAGCAGTCATCAGTCCTGAGTCATCCAGTCATGAGTCGTGAGTACGCTTACTCGGAACTGACGACTGGATGACTGGAAACTGATGACTCTCGACTGACGACGGACGACTGAGTACTGCGCCAGCCCGACCGCGGAACTACGACCGACGTCGTCCCTCCCGCCGAGTGTGCAAGCCGCCGAGAACTGTACGTCTCCCTGGTGAACCGACCAGGAGCCCTGATGCTCGCGCACCTTCGTACGCTGCCGGCGCTGCTCGCCGTCCTCACCTCGTCCGCCGTCGCACAGACCACGATTACCGGCACCGTCCGCGACGAGCGGAGCGAGCCACTACCCGGTGCCTTCGTCCAGGTCGTGGGTACTCATCATGGTAGCGCGGCGACGGCCAAGGACGGCCGCTATAGCGTCACCGTCCCCCGCAGCGCGCTCGATACGATCGCGGATTCCGTGACTGTCATCGCGAGACGGATCGGGTTCGCGCCGGAATCTCGTCGCGTCGCACTCCGCAGCAGGACATCGCTCGACTTCACGCTCACACCCACGAAGGTCGAGCTCTCCAGCGTATTCGTGACCGCTGGCATCGCGACGGACGAAGGCGCACCAGGGCTCGCGAAAAAGCGGGCGAGAGAGGCCGTCGCCCGCAGCGAATTGCGACGCTTATCCGACTCGCGCGATGCGGTGGCGGCGACCGCGCCCGCTGCCGCGGCAGAGCCGGATGCCGCAGCCGCCAGCGGAGTGCGGCGTGGCGGTCGCTCTCGACCCCGCCAGGATCCTCCGGCCGGCGTCCTCACTGCCGCCATCTGGGACGACGCCGCAAACTGGCAGCAGTATCAGCGGTTCCTCGGCCGCGCGGAGGAGAACTCGTGGAACCCGTGGGGCATCGAGATCGGACAGACGCGGCCACGTCCCGTGCACGGCGGCCGTCGTCCACCACGATCGCCGCGCCGCGCGCTCGACCTGGGATTCCTGGTGGACGCAACCGGCTCCATGGGCGACGAGATGACGTTCCTCCAGACGGAGCTCAAGGACATCGTACGCCGCGTGCGCGGTACGGAGCCCGATCTCGACATTCGGGTGTCCGTGGTGTTCTACCGCGATCGCGGCGACGCCTTCGTCACGCGTGCACTCCCGTTCACGCGTGACGTGGATTCGGCCGTCTCGTTCATTGCGGGGACGCGCGCCGAGGGCGGCGGTGATTTCCCCGAGGATATGAATGCGGGGCTCGAGGCGATGATGCGCCAGCGGTGGTCGCGCGACGCGATCCCGCAGATGCTCTTCGTGCTGGCGGACGCGCCGCCGCAGCAGTACCGCGGCGCCGACTACACGTACCACGAGGCGATGCAGGACGCATCGGCGAACGGCATAGCGATCTACCCTGTTGCCGCGAGCGGCGTGGACAAGCCGACGGAGTTCCTCTTCCGCGCGATGGCGGTGTCGACGGGCGGCAAGTACGCCTTTCTCACGGACGACTCGGGCGTCGGCAACTCGCACGAGGTGCCCGACATCACCGGGTACACGGTCGAGAAGCTGAACGACCTCATGGTGCGGGAGATCCGCTCCTATGTCGCGGCGCGCGTCGATCGGCGGACGGCGGCCTCCCGTTAGGCACCCTAATC
>DASURJ010001015.1:0-4565 GCA_036280115.1 Gemmatimonadaceae bacterium | reverse complement strand
CGATCGCGTGAGCGAAGGCTTCGTCGCCGCGCCCGCTCACCACGGCAGTGGCGACGTACTGAGGAATTCCTTCGTTGATCTCGAGGACGCGCTCGGATTCACGCGCGCTCGGGAACATGTCGTGCCGCTTCGTCCGGAACGCCAGCGCATGACCCAATGGTGTCTTTCGCGCGTCGCCGGTCGCGCGGAGGGCGGCGGCCAGCGCGCGCCACTCGAGCTGGAGCCAGTAGCGTCCATCAACGGTGTCGAGATGGTCGTTGCTGGAGTCGCGGAGGAAGAGACCAATATCCGGCTGGATGCGGTGCACGAGCTCATGCATGAGCAGCGTCTTCCGCGCGCGGGCGTCGTCTGCGGGGATGTACTGCCAGACGTAAACGCTCCAGCGCTTGTCGCCCCATCGGAGCGCCGCGTTCGCGAACCCCAGCGCGGCCGGGCGCGGCGCGGACGGTGTGGGTTCGTTCGCGACGATCTCGCGCGTCCGCGGGTCCGCGAATACCATGGGGCCGCATAACGATACGCCCAACAGGTGGCCGGCTTCCCTGGCGCACAGATCTGCTGCTTCCCTGAAGTACGCCGTGGCGCGGTCGCGATCGATCTGGGCGGCGAGCTTGGATCCAACCGTGGATCCGAGCAGTGCTGCCAGGGATAACGCGAGTCGAACTGGGGGCATGGATGTCGGGTCGCGCGGGGACCGGCGAGCGGCGTCACTCCCGGTGCGAAGGGTTCGGTCGAGGCAGCGCGGGACGAGCCGCGCGTTTCAATATTGGACTCGGGCCGGCCCTGGAACACATGTGCGTGGTGAGTGGCGGGACGACGGGGCGAGTAGCTGAGGGGCACGGCAGCCCGCGCGCTGGTGCGTCCCGGTAGGATGCCCGTCGCGCCCGCTGGAGAATCTCGCGCGCACGGCACAGCGTAAGGAGCGAATGCCGACGACACTGCGTTTCGACGTCTGCGAGTACGCGCCCGGGCGACAGCCCGCGCACGACCACGACGAGGTCCATCTCAGCATCGTTCTCCGCGGCTCGGTGACTGAGACTGTCGGCGCGCGGACCGAGCAGGGTGGGCCACTGAGCGTCGTGGTGAAGGACCGCGGCGTCCGCCACGCGAATCAGTTCGGCCAGGGTGGAGCCACCCTCGCGCGGCTCTCGCTCGTCGCCGGAGTGTCGGACCTGCTGGACGACCCGAGACGCGTGGTCGAGTGGTGCTGGACTCACAACCAGACCGCGGTGGCGTCGTTCCTCCGCGTCATCGTCCGGCAGCGCGGTCTCGGGCAGGACGTCCCTGTACACGACGCCGACGTCGTGGACCTGTTGTCCGCCCTGAGCGCTCGCCCCGTGGACTGCCGGCGTCGTGACCCGCCCCGATGGCTCGTGGACGTGCTCGGCTGGCTCAATGCGGAATGGCATCCCGCTTTGACCGTCGCCGACGCGGCGGCATACGCGCGGGTTCACCCGGTGTACCTCGCCCGCTGCGTGCGGCGGTGGTTCGGGCACAGCGTGGGCGATGAGCTTCGGCGGCTTCGACTCGGCGCAGCGGCCCAGCGGGTTGCCTTCCGGGACGAGGGATTGTCGCGGGTGGCACTCGACGCGGGGTACGCCGACCAGGCCCACTTCTGTCGCGAGTTCCGGCGCGCGACTGGGCTGAGGCCGAGTGCCTACCGGGATGCGATCCGTTGGCTGACGGGAGCAATGGACCCCGACTGACCGGCCGTCAGCGCGGGAGGTTTCGCGGATTCAATCGCCCGCGCTGCCCGCGCGCGACCGTTCCACGAGTCGAGTCGCGGAGCGTTCACACCATGCGGGTCGTTTCACCGAGAACATTGACCGTGCTGTGTCTCTCGAGCCACGCCGCCGCCGTGTCTGCACAGGGAGCAGGCCCATCGCCACCCGAGCTCGCGAGAGCCGTGGATTCGCTCGCCGCGCACGTCGTGGCGACCGGGCTCGCTCCGGCGATCGGCGTCGCCGTGGTGATGGATGGGCGAACAGTGCTCGCGCGATCGCACGGGTTCGCCGACGTCACGCGGGGCGTCCGTGCGGACGACCGCACGCTCTGGTACCTCGCGTCCACCAGCAAGTCGTTCACCGGCTTCGCCGCATCGTTACTCGCCGACGAGGGCGTGATCCGCTTCGATGCGCCAATCACGCAGCTCGTCCCGCGCGCCCGATGGCATACCGATGCGCGTCCAGAGACGCTCACCCTCTCGCATTTCCTGGCGCACACGCACGGGCTGCAGGGGGGCACCGCCGTTGTCACGAACGCGGCGTTCACGGGAGCCATTCCCGAAGCGCGGTGGCCGGAGCTGCTCGTCTGGTCCGCGCCAACCGGCTCGTCCGATCTCGTGTACAGCAACCTCGGGTACAACGTTGCCGCGATGGCGATCGACGCACGTCGTCCCGAAGGGTGGCGGCGGTTCATGGACCAACGCGTGTACGGCCCCGCCGGCATGCGGGACACCTACGCGCGCGTGTCCGGACTCGACGCGTCGCGCATTGCGAAGCCGCACGTCATCGACGCCGACGGCCGGTACGTGACGGCGACGTTTCACAAGACCGACGCGACGATGAACAGCGCGGGCGGGCACCTCTCGACGGTGCACGACCTCGCTCGCTGGGTGACGGTCCAGATGGACAGCGGACGGATCGACGGCAGACAGGTCTTTCCATCCAGCGCGGTGGCGCTCTCGCAGCGGACGATCGCGCCGCAGACGCGGCCTAACGCGAAGCGGTTCGCGTACTTCGACCGCCACGGCTGGGCGGCGGGCTGGGACGTCGGCGCTTATGAGGGAGAGCCGATGGTGAGTCGCTTCGGGAGCTACCACACGACGCGTTCCCATGTCTCGTTTCTGTCTCGCCGGCGGATCGGTGTCGTGGTGGAGACGACCGGGCGCGCCGCGTGGACGGCGACGGACGTCATCGCCGCGTTCGCGTATGACCTCGAGGCCGGAAGGCCGGACGCCATGGTGCGTGCCGAGGAACGTTTACGTCCCCTGTACGATCGGCTGGCGACGGACAGGCGCCAGGCGGTCGCGCGCGACTCGGCCCAGCGTGCGAGACCGATACCCTCGAGCACCGATGTCGCGAAGGTTGCTGGCCGCTATTCGCATCCGGGCTACGGAACCGTGGTGTTTGGGACGCGCAACGGGCGGCTGCATTACGAGTGGGGTGTGCTGTCCGGCCCTGTCGATCTCGTCGACGCGTCGCGCGGGCAGTGGAGCCTCGAGTTCGTGGGTTCGCCGACGCAGGTCCAGTTCGCGAACGACCGCGAGGGGCCGGCGACGTCGGTCCAGTTGCGGGGGATCACCTTCACGCGGGCACCGGAGTGACCAATGAACACGTCGGCGCATACCATCGTGCTCGTCGCCGCACTCGCGCTGTCCTCGAGCTCGGCGGCGACCGCGCAAACGCCTCTGCCTAACGACTCACTCGAGATCGGGCGTCGCTACGTCCGATGGTTCCTCACGGGCCAGGTGGACAGTCTGGCGGCGCACATGTCCGAGCGAACACTGAGCGCCCTCGGCGGGCGTGATGAACTGAGGCGACGCATGCTGGAGGTCGCGGCGCGCGCGGGCGAGACGCGGGAGGTCGTGGAGGAACGGTTTGCGTGGCGCAACGGTCAGCGACAGTACTGGCATGCGGTGAACACAACCGCGCTGGGCGAGCCGCTGCTCGTTCGCATCGTGATCTCGCCGAGCGGGGAGATGACAGGCTTGGGCCTTGGCCCGATGAGCCAGTCCCCGCCGGTGGACAGCGGCGGACCACCGATCCGAAAGCCGTGACCGAGCGGATATTGGGGTCAGATTCGAATATGGCGGAATTGGGGTCAGATTCGAATATCATCGTTTCGTTGCGCGCCGGCAGCGTATTCGCGCCGACCCCCCGGCTGCTACCCGGCGGTCGCCTCGACGCGCAGCCGACGCTGCCGTCATCGCGTCCGCCCTTCCCGCGTCGATGTTGCCGAGCCCTCCGCGCCCTGCTCGATGGCGGTACGAACACGGCCGGCGCCGTCGTGGCCTCGGGCCGGACGCGGATTGCGCGGCAGCAGCGAACGCGGATGACGCGGAGAACTCCGCGCGCGCCTCGGGTGTGGCGTGGCGGGGCGGTCGGAAGGACGATGACGCGGACGGGCCGAAACGGCCGGCTGACGGCTCCACGGACGCCTCGCGGCGAGAGGCCGCAGCCTCCGACACCCAGAATGGGGGGGGAAACGGATGAGGGGATGAGAAGATGAGAGGGATCGCTCCTCGGCATTCACGCGGCCTCGCGCGGGGCCGTAACTGATGGGGAACTGCTCATGCGGGCCAGGGCCGTTCCGGGGAGCTGTTCCCCTCATTCACACCTGGCGCGAGGGGCTTTCACTCATTCGGGATGATGTCGCTCATCCCCTCATCCCCCTCATCCGTTTCAACCCTCCGTTCTGGATGCCTGGCCTGGGTCGAGACCCATGCCCTCATCCGGCCGTTTCGGCCAATTCCGCGTCATCGCCGTTCCGACCGGCCCGCCGCGAAGGGCCATGGGTGGGCGTAGCTAAGGGGTCAGAGTCCTAACGCATCGTTCGAACGCATGGCG
>DASURJ010001014.1:0-4523 GCA_036280115.1 Gemmatimonadaceae bacterium | reverse complement strand
GGGACCTTGTGCGCCGCGAAGTGCCCGCCGCTGTCGTACGTGGTCCACCGAACGATATTCCGGTGATCTCGTGCCGCGACCCGTCGGATTCCGTAGAAGTCACCACCGAACCCGGCGAGCCCGGTGGGACGTGTCGTCGGCTCGGCGGGCCGGCGGGGTGCGTGCGCGTTCTCGTAGTACAACCGGGCCGCCGACGCACCAGTGCGCGTGAGCCAGTAGGTCATGACGTTGGTGAGCACGAAGTCCGGATCGAGCTCCTCGCCAAGCAACTGCGCGAGCCACGCCAGGAGTCCGACCGGTGAATCATCGATCGCGTAGCCCAGCGTTTGCGGCTGCTGCGCCATGAGGACGTTGAAGCTGAACTTGTTCTCGTAGAACCACTGCAGCGTTTGCAGCTGTGACAGCTCGTCGGGGGTGAGGTCCTTCATCTCGTCGGGATCGCCCGACGGGAAGGAGAAGAGCTGCGTGACGTGGACGCCCACGACGTGGTCGGGATCGATCCGGCCGAGCTCGGGGCTGATCATGGACCCCGCGTCGTTGCCCACCGCGCCGAACCGTGTATAGCCGAGTCTCGCCATCAGTGCGGCCCAGGCGTGGGCGATTCGCAGGTTGTCCCAGCCGCGCTCCCGCGTGGGACCCGAGAATCCGTAGCCCGGGAGGGCCGGGATGACGAGATCGAACGCATCGGACCGCTCGCCACCGTGTGAGACAGGGTCGACGAGCGGTTCAACGACATCGAGGAACTCGACGACCGACCCGGGCCATCCGTGGGTGAGGATCAGCGGAAACGCTCCCGGCTCACGAGACCGGACGTGCAGGAAGTGGATGCGCTGACCGTCGATCGTGGTTTCGGAGGGCCCGCAGGCGTTGACGCGGGCCTCCCATCGTCGCCAGTCATAGTCATCGAGCCAGTACTGGACGAGACGCCTAACGTACGCGAACGGGACCCCGTACTCCGAGCCGCCTCCGGCCGGCTCGTCGCCCCAGCGCGTGCGCTCGAGGCGGGTGCGGAGGTCGTCGAGGTCGCGCTGGGGGATGTCGATTCGCGCCGGACGTACGGCGGGCTCGGCGGGCGAAAGCGTGCGAGACACGAGTCCTCCAGTGTCGGCAAGGACTGCTGTAACGGTGATCCTCGACCAATATCCGGAGGAATGGTACTTTCGCCATTGCCATTCGACGACGAACTAACATAGCCACTCCAGGCATCGTGTCGGTGCCATCCGATCCCGACAATGGCTACTCTCCACCTTCCGATCGACCGGAACGCCGGCGTGCCCATCTACCGTCAGGTCTACGACGGAATTCGTCGGGCCATCCTCGAAGGCCGGCTGCGTCCCGGACAGCGAATTCCGTCCACCCGAGGCCTCGCCACCGATCTTGGCGTGTCGCGGTTGCCGGTGTTGAGCGCCTACGAGCAGCTCCTGCACGAGGGTTACCTCGTCGGCAGGACCGGATCCGGCACGTTCGTCAGCAGGGACCTGCCGGACGACCTGCTCCGGGCTCCCGCGGTCGAGCGCCTAACGCCGGCGGCGCGGCGAACCGGCAGTGCCCGCCAGGCTCCCGCGCTCGATCAGCCGTTGCCCAGCAGTTGGAGCCTGCCGGTGGTGCCCTTTCAGGTCGGCCTCCCGGCGCTCGATCTCTTCCCGCGGTCGGCGTGGGCGAAGCTGGTCGCTCGCCACGTCCGCGCGGAAACCGCGGATCGCTTGACGTACGGCGACCCGGCGGGTCTCCGCGGCCTTCGGAGTGCCGTCGCCGAACATCTCCGCGCCGCCAGAGCGGTACGGTGCCACGCCGATCAGGTGCTCATCGTGCCCGGATCCCAGGCGGCGCTCCGGTTCGGCGCCGCCGCGCTGCTCGAGCCGCATGACTGCGTGGCGATCGAGGAGCCCGGATACTTCGGCGCCCACCGCGCGTTTCGGTCGGCTGGTGCGACGCTCGTCCCGGTGCCGGTCGACGCGGAGGGCCTGAGTGTCACGGCACTCTCCCGTCGCGGTGGCGACATCCGGCTGGTGTACGTCACTCCGTCGCACCAGTATCCGTTAGGCGTGACGATGTCGGCTGCTCGGCGATTCGCGCTGCTGGAGTGGGCGGAGCGCCACCAGGCCTGGATCCTGGAGGATGATTACGACAGCGAGTTCCGGTACGTCAGTCGCCCGGTCGGTGCGCTCCAGGGGATGGATGCGCACGAGCGCGTGATCTACATCGGCACCTTCAGCAAGGCGCTCTTTCCTGCGGTGCGTGTCGGCTACGTGGTGGTCCCGCCGGCTCTCTGGACCGGGTTCCTCGCCGCGCGATCCGCATTCGATATGTTCGCGCCGACGCTCTACCAGCGCGCCCTCGCCGAGTTGCTGCAGCAGGGGCACTTCGCCCGACATCTCCGCCGCATGCGGAGCGCGTACCTCGACCGGCGGAATGCACTGCTTCGCGGCGTGGCTCGGCACTGCGGTGCCGGCCTGCGCGTCCACAATTCGGACGCCGGGCTCCATGTGACGGCGCTCCTCCGCGAGACCGTCGACGATACGGACGTGGTTGCGCGCCTGGGCCTCCGCGGGATCGCGGCGCTCCCGCTCTCGACGAGCTACCTGGGGCCAACCCGCAAGCCGGGACTCCTGCTCGGATTCGCGTGCGCGACGCCGCACCGGTTGCTGCATGCAACGCGAGTCCTGGGTGAGGTCCTGGGCGAGTCGGTCTGAGGCACGCCACTGCGCCTAACGTCTGACGCCCGTCGCCGGCCGCCGCAAGGCTCCGGCGTGGCCCGAGCGATGCCACGCACGCATGCCGCGTGAGGATGGTGGGTGCTGACGCGACCCTCCGCCGCGCATTGACGTACGCGACGCGTGTCCGCGATGGCGTGAGAGCTCCGTAGACACAGGTGAGGACCTACTTCACACGGAGCAAACGAACATGCCACGCTGGAAGCCTGATTCGACATTCTACCCGACGCCGGCGCTCGCCACGGCCGCGCCCGCCGAGGAGCACGCATACGTTGCCTTGCTCGCGCCCGAAGGAAACGGTCTGCGCGACGGCATCGGCGTCATCGACACGAAGGCCGGCTCGCCCACGTTCGGGCAGATGGTTGGCCGGGTCGATTTTCCGCAGGCGGCGAACGAGCTCCACCACTTCGGGTGGAACGCGTGTAGCTCCCATCTCTGCCCGTGGGCGCCTAACGCCCACGCGGAACGCCGGTACCTGGTCGTGCCCGGGACGCATTCGTCGCGCATTCACATCGTGGATACCGCGCCCGATCGGCGGAACCCGCGCCTCGTGAAAGTCATCGAGGGCGAGGAAGTGATGCGAAAGACAGGCTACGCCGCCCCCCACACCGTGCACTGCGGACCCGACGGGATCTACCTGAACGCGCTCGGCACGCCCGACGGCAACGGTCCCGGTGGTGTGTTCACGCTCGACCACGACACCTTCGAGGTCGAAGGCGCGTGGGAGAAGGAACGTGGCCCGCAGCACCTCTCGTACGATTTCTTCTGGCACCTCGGCCACGATACGATGATCACGAGCGAGTGGGGCACGCCGAACATGGTCAGGAACGGCGTGAACCCCGAGCTTCTGCTCGGCGGCAAGTACGGACACGCGCTCCACGTGTGGAACCTTCGCACGCGGCGCCACGAGCAGACCATTGACCTCGGCGCCCAGCACCAGATGGTGCTCGAGCTTCGGCCGGCGCACAATCCGAAACGCGCGTACGGCTTCGTCGGGGTCGTCGTATCGCTCGAGGATCTCTCGGCGTCCGTGTTCCTGTGGTACCTCGATAGCGACTCCCGCGCCGGTCGGCCGGAATGGAAGGCGCGCAAGGTCATCACCATCCCGGCGGAGCCGGCCGATCCGGCGTTGCTGCCGGACATCCTCAAGGGATTCGGCGCCGTACCACCCCTTATCACCGACATCGGTCTCTCGGTCGATGACCGGTGGTTGTACGTCTCGTGCTGGGGCACGGGGGAGCTGCGGCGGTATGACGTGAGCGATCCGTTCAATCCGGTGTTCGCGGGCTCGGTGCGCATCGGCGGCATCGTGGGACGCGCTCCGCATCCGTCGCAACCCGAGGTTCCGCTCAATGGCGGGCCGCAGATGGTCGAGGTGAGCCGCGACGGCAGACGCGTGTACCTGACGAACTCGCTGTACTCGCCGTGGGATGCGCAGTTCTATCCTGACGGGATTCGCGGTTGGCTCGCGAAGCTCGACGCGCCGGTGGACGGGGGCCTGTCACTCGATCCAGCGTTCTTCGTGCAGTTCGAGGACGGCATTCGGCCACACCAGGTGCGGCTCGACGGGGGGGACGCGTCGTCGGATTCGTTCTGCTTCGCGTGATTGGGACGATGATGAGTGCCGCTGGGCCGGACCCATCGATGCTCGCGTGGCTCACCCTCTTCGGGCTTGGCGCGGTGCACGGCATCAATCCGGGAATGGGCTGGCTGTTCGCGGTCGGGCTCGGAGTGCAGCGCGAGGAGCGGCGTGCCGTGTGGCACGCCCTCCTGCCCCTGGCCGCCGGCCATGGTCTCGCGATCGCGGTG
>DASURJ010001013.1:0-3165 GCA_036280115.1 Gemmatimonadaceae bacterium | reverse complement strand
TCGCGCTCCGCACGCAGCAGATCCTCGCGTACGAGACGGGTGTGCCGAACGTCATCGATCCGCTCGGCGGCTCCTACTACGTCGAGGCGATGACCGACCGGCTCGAGCGCGAGGCCGAGGAGATCTTCCAGCAGATCGAGGACGTCGGTGGGGTCGTGCGGGGCCTCGAGCAGGGATGGTTCCAGCGCAAGATCGCCGAGTCGGCCGCGCGACAGCAGTGGGAGATCGAGCAGCGCCGCCGGTTCGTCGTGGGCGTCAACGAGTTCGTGACGAATGAGCCCGAGCTGACGATCCCGACGCTTCGCGTCGGTGAGGACGTGGATGCACTTCAGCGCCAGCGCCTCGCGCATCTCCGCGCCACGCGCGACAACGTGGTCGTCGAGCAGCGCCTCGCGGACCTCACGGCGGCAGCGGCGACGAACGCGAACCTCATTCCCCACATCCTCGACTGCGCCCGCGCGTACTGCACGCTCTACGAGATCCGGGCGGCGATGGAGGCAGTGTTCGGGGCGTACCGGGAACCGGTCTTCTTTTGAGTCGGGACTGGTGGTCGCACTACTTCGACGCCCAGTACCTCCTCGAGTACGAACCGATCTTCGACCTCGCCCAGGACCGGCGCGAGGTCGCGCGTCTCATCGAGTTGCTCGGCCTCCCTGCCGGGTCGCGCGTGCTCGATGTTCCGTGCGGGCAGGGGCGGCACGCCCATTTGCTCGCGGAGGCCGGGTTCGACGTCGACGGCTTCGACCTCTCGAGCGAGCTGTTGCGGCGCGCACGCGCGCGTGGGACGAGTCGGTCCCTTCGGTACACGCGCGGCGACATGCGACGCCTCCCGGCGCGTTGGACGGGACGCTTCGCCGCCGTCGTGAATCTCTTCACCTCGTTCGGGTTCTTTCTCGAGCCCGCGGACGACACGCGTGTCGTCGCCGAATGGGCGCGCGTGCTCGAGCCCGGCGGCCGCCTCGTCTGGCATGGCGGGAACCGCGACGGCGTTATGCGCCGATTCCTGGCGCGTGACTGGTGGCTGACCTCCAACGGGACGATGATCGGCCACGAGCGATCGTTCGACGCGCTGTCGGGCGTCCTGACCGTGCGCTCCACGTGGCGCGGGAAACGCGCGTCTGGCGAGCGTGAACATCGGATTCGCCTGTACAGTGCAACGCACCTCGCGGACCTCCTCGCGCGCCATGGCCTCGTTGTGGAAGCCGCGTTCGACGGGTGGACGACCCGCGCAATCTCCCGCCGCAGTGGGGAGATGCTGTTGGTCGCCCGCAAGGACAGATAGCTTACGCGGCGGCGCGGAACGCGCCGCCGCGAGCCATCAGCCATCAGCGACACGAGTACCCAGAGTTTGCGACCGATACGAGTGTTGATTGCGAAGCCCGGCCTCGACGGGCACGACCGCGGCGCGAAAGTGGTCGCGGCCGCGCTGCGCGATGCCGGCATGGAGGTCATCTACACGGGGCTGCACCAGACCCCTGAAATGATTGCCAGCGCCGCGATTCAAGAGGACGTCGACGTGATCGGACTCTCGATCCTGAGCGGCGCGCACATGACGCTCTTCCCGCGCGTGCTCGACCTGCTTCGCGAGGCGGGGCGCGACGACGTCCTCGTCACCGGTGGCGGGATCATCCCCAGGGAGGACATGGAGGAGTTGCAGCGCCGCGGCACTGGGCGCCTGTTCGGGCCGGGGACCTCGACGTCCGACCTGGTGGACTACATTCGCGAGTGGTTTGCGGAGCGCGAGGGCGCGGCTTCGGGCCCCGGCGAGCGGTGACGTCACGGCTTCGTGAGCTGAGCGACGACCTCCGGCGCCTCGAGGCGTCGCTCAGGGAGGGCGGTGGGGCCGACCGGATCGCGAAGCAGCACAAGCAGGGCAAGCTCACGGCACGCGAGCGGATCGAGCGCCTCGCGGATGCGGGCTCGCGATTTCTCGAGATCGGCCTGCTGGTCGCCTACGATCAATACGACGGCCAGGCCCCGGGGGCTGGCGTCGTCACGGGCGTCGCCGTCGTGCACGGCCGAGCGGTCGTCGTCGTCGCGAACGACGCGACGGTCAAGGCGGGCTCGTGGTGGCCCGAGACGATCAAGAAGATCCTGCGCGCGCAGGAGATCGCCATGCGCTGCCGCGTGCCGATCATCTACCTCGTGGACTCGGCCGGCGTGAATCTGCCGTACCAGGGCGGCGTGTTTCCCGGGCAGTACGGCGCGGCGCGGATCTTCTACTACAACTCGATCATGCGTCGCTACCTGCGGGTCCCGCAGCTCGCGGCGGTCATGGGCCCGTGCATCGCCGGTGGCGCGTACCTCCCCGCGCTCTCCGACGTGATCCTGATGGTGAAGGGGACGTCGTTCATGGGACTGGGCGGCCCGAACCTGGTGAAGGGCGCGACCGGGCAGACGATCGACGCGGAGACGTTAGGCGGTGCGACGACGCATACGGAGATCTCGGGCGTGGCGCATTTTGCAGTCGACGATGATAACGCCTGTCTGGTGAAGCTCCGGGAGTTGATCTCTCGACTCCCGAAAGGCAAGCGAACGGGGAACCGGGAACAGCGAACCGAAACGGCAGCCAGTGACACGCGAGCAGCTCCCGGCTCCCCCCGTCCGGTTCCCGGTTCCCAGTCACCCGTTCCCGGCTCCCATTCAGACCGGTTGTATGACCTTCTCCCCAGCGATCATCGCATGTCCTACGACATGCATCAGGTTCTCAGGGAGATTGTCGACGACGGGAGGCTCGACGAGTTTCAGGGCAACCTCGCGCGCGAGATGATCTGCGCGGACGCCGCCATCGAGGGGATTCCCGTGGGCGTGATCGCGAACCAGCGGGGACTCATCAAGGGCCGGCCCGGAGAGAAGCCGCGATTCGGCGGCATCGTCTATGCCGAAAGCGCGGAGAAGGTCGCGTATTACATCGACCGATGCGACCGGCAGGGGCTTCCGCTCCTGTTCGTGCAGGACGTCTCCGGTTTCATGGTCGGCCCCGAGGCCGAGACCACCGCCACCGTCCGCCACTTCAGCCGCCTGTTCGTCACCGGCGCCAACCTCACCGTCCCGCTGGTCACGGTGGTCCTCCGCAAGGGCTACGGCCTGGGCGCCCAGGCCATGGCCGGGGGCAGCTTCCGGGCCCCCGTGGCCACCCTCGCCTGGCCCACCGGCGAGATCGGC
>DASURJ010001012.1:0-4290 GCA_036280115.1 Gemmatimonadaceae bacterium | reverse complement strand
CGAGCAGCTCGCCGTAGAACCGGCGCGCCGACTCCTCCCGCCCCTTGGGCATGGCGAGCTGCACGTGATCGAGGCCCAGCACGTTCATGGGCTGCCTCGCACTCAATGCTCGCGCCGCATGGGATTCGCCCGGGAAGCCTGCTGCCCGAGCTGTTGGGCGAGCCCGATGAGTATTCCTTCGGGACCCCGGATGTAGCAGAGCCGATACATGTCTTCATACTGGACCACTTTGCCGACGAGCGTCGCGCCGCGTTTGCGGAGCCGAGCGAGCGTGTCGTCGATGTCCTCCACGGTGAACATGACGCGCAGGTAGCCGAGCGCGTTCACCGGCGCGTTCCGATGATCGGCGACGACAGGCGGGGCGAGGAATCGCGAAAGCTCGAGCCGACTGTGGCCATCCGGGGTGACCAGCATGGCGATCTCGACGTGCTGGTTCCCCAATCCGGTGATGCGTCCGGCCCACTCTCCTTCGACTGGTGCGCGCCCCTCGAGCTCGAGACCAAGCTCGGTGAAGAACCCGATCGCGGCATCGATGTCTTCCACCACGATGCCGACGTTGTCCATGCGCTTGACCGTCATCAAGTCTCCTTGCCGATTGAGGTGCAGGAGTTAGGCGGTGGATCGCGCGAGGCAGGTTAGCGCTTCGGCCACGATATCGTCACGCGGAGGTCCTCTCGGGCACGGCGGGCCAGTATCGTGAACGACTCGTTGCTCATGAAGTCGATCGGCGAGATTGACAGGATCTCGTCGTACGCGGGACTCTCCTCGCCATCGACCACCGCCACCCATTTGTCGAGCCGCCGAGCGAGGAAGAATACGTGCCGTCCGTCGGGCGAGAAATTGAGCCACCGGACTTCATCGTAAGATGGCCTCTCCACTCCGTCGACAACGGCGAATTGTTTCCCCTCTCGCGCAGCAATGTACGCGAGGCGGCGGCCGTCGCGACTCTCGACCACCCAGTTCACCGCGCCCGTGTACGGGCCCGTGGTTTTCCCGTTGATGATGACGTACCATCCCGCACCGCGCCGCCCCGAGATCACGACCGGATTGTTCACCGGGTAAACTCCCGCGATCTGATCGAGGGCGAACTCCGCGCTATCGACCACGACGAACTGCCGATCCTCGCGCGTGGCGAGGTACGTGACTCTGCCATCCTTGCGGAAATACACCGGGTAGATGCGGTCGTAGCGCGGCCCCTCGTTGGTGCCCCTCACCATGAGCTCCTGGTCGCCGCGCTTCACGACGTACACCAACGTTCCGTCACGCTGGATGGATACGAGGCTATCGCGCTCGTTGACCTCGGGCTGCTCCTTCCCGTCGAGCACGAGGAACTTGCGTCCGTATTCGACCACGGTATAGCTGGGCAGGTCGTCGGTATCGAAGCCCAAGCCTTGAACTCGTTGGTACCCACGACTCGCCACGCCGTCGATCACTACGACCGTACGTCCGAGCGAGTCGACCGCGGCATACATGTACCGCCTTCCATCTCGGCTGAATCGAATCGGGATCGTGATGTCACGGAATGTCTTGCCCTCGACTCCGTCCACGACCACGGCGCGCCCCGCGGGCTTCGTCAAAGTGAACGCAACGTGTTCGCCTGAGTCACTGAATACCGCAGTCATCACATGCGGGCCCTCGTCGACCTCGTCGCCGTTGGCCACCAGATAGGTACGCCCATCCCGGTGAGCGACGTAGATGAACCGCTGGGCGCGCGGCGAGTAGACGATTCCGCCGACCTTGTCGTACGCTCGTCCCGCCGCGCCGTCGATCACCAGCAGCGTCTTGCCACCGCGCTTCGCGAGATAGGCGGAGTGTCGGCTGTCGCGCGTGAAGGCATCGCGCGCGCCGCTGAAAGCCCACCGTACCGCATCGTACGGCGGGCCGACGCGGCCGTCCACGACGGCAACCATCTGCTGGCCCTGCTGCGCTTGATAGGCGAGGCGCTCGCCATCGTAGCTGAACGAAAGATTTGGCGAGGCGCCGGCCTCCGTGACGCTGTGAGGGATGTCGGTGAACGAAGGGCCCTGTACACCGTCGAGCACGACCGCTTTACCAGCCTGCGTCCACACGACGTAGGCGATTCTCATGCTGTAGCTGATCGCGCTGGTGACGAAGCTGTCGGGCCGGATGCCGAGCGACTGCTCGCGCACGTCGAGCTGTGCGCCGACCGTGCCCGCGCTGGCGATCGAGCACACCGCGCAGACAAGGCCGATCTTCATTTTGGCCATGGCACACTCACCCTGATGTCCTCACCGTCACGCTCCGCCAACACGGTGTAGGAGTCGTGACTCGATCGACCGTAGTAGGGATACGCACCGAACACCGTCGTGTATGCGCCATGCTCCTGGCCATCCAGCACGATGAGCCAACGGCTGTCGCGCCGAGCGGCGTATGCGTAATGGCGACCGTCGGGCGAGAAGCGGAGGGGGCGCAACTCGTCGTAGGCGCGCTCTTCGACTCCGTCAATGACGTAAAGCTGCTGACCGGCGCGATTGCTGGTCCGAAACGCGCTTCGTCGCCCGTCGTCGCTCGCGGCCACACAGCACATCTGTTCCGGGTACGGCGCGCTTGCGACGCCGTCGACACTCAGGTACCAATTCCCGCTCCGCCGAACCGTCATGGCGATCGACCGACGGAGTGGATACAGCTCGCCTACCGCCTCGAAGTCGAGCGTGGCGGTGTCGATGCCGACGACGTAGCGCCCCGCCTGCGTGGCGACGTATACCGCCTGACCGTTAGGCATGTACCGCGGTGGATGGACGATGCGATCGTACGGCCCGCGTTCACGCTCGCCGGCGATGACGAACCAGGCATTACGCCGCCGCGCGGGGTACACGAGCCGTGCGCCATCGGGGCTGAACGGTGGCCCCGTGTCCACCGCGACTCGGTCGAAACGAGCCTGCTCCTTGCCGTCCACCACCCAGAACTGCGCGCCTTCGTCGGCAGCGGCGAACGCGACGCGCCTGCTGTCGGTGCTGAAGCGGTAGCTCCCCGGAAGAACCTGCCGGTACGCGCGGCTCGCGACGCCGTCGACGACGACGTACTCCATTGTGTCGCGTGCCGCGTAGACGAATCGTCGTCCGTCGGGGCTGAAGCGGCCTTGCGGAGCGAGCTCGCGGTATGGCTTCCCCGCCACAGCGTCGACGACCATCACCTGCCCCGAGCTCCTGCGCTCGGTATATGCGACATGTCCGCCGGAGTCGCTGACCGTCAGCGACCAGATGTCACTGCCCTCGCCGACGATGCGGTCGTCGACGACGACGAATTTGCGGCCTGCCCGCTCCGCGATGTAGGCGAGGTGGTTGCCATCCGACGACCATTGTAGCTCGTAGACTCGGTCGTTGGCTGGTGCGATCACGCCATCGCGCACCACGACCCTTTTGCCTGCGCGCCTCGCGACGTACGCCACGTGCCGGCTATCCGGACTGAACGGGGAGCGACGGTCGACATACTCGAACGCCGGCCCGGCGACGCCATCGACCACGGCGAACATCGAGTCGCCCTGCCTGGCGACGTAGAAGTAACGCGTGCCGTCCGGGCTGAATTGGATCGGGTGTGGTCCGTCCCCATAGAACCGGGACCTGACGATTGCCGCGTGCGACGGCCCCCGCACACCGTCGACGACGACCGCTTCCCCGGCACGCGTCGATACCACGTAGGCGAGTCGCAGGGTCGCGCTGATCTCGACGGTGTTATAGTCGGCTCCCGCCTGCCGGTAGCCGAGCGACGTTTCGTGGAGCGCTGGTTGGGCGGCCAGCGGTGCTGCGGGACCGGCCGCGTGGAGCAGTGGGTAGATGAGCGCGACAAGCCTCATGGTCCGTGCGGTGGGTCAGTGGCTCGACGGTGCGGCGCGGTCCCCGTACGATACCCGGCTCGCGGGCCGAGGTGCCGTGCGCGGTCGTGTTGTCACGGCGTGCGGACGAGCGGTGGCCGCCAGCTTGGTGCGACCGGGCTCGTTGACGTTGCGCCGGGCCATGTCGGTTATCGCCTAACACCTATAGTCAACCTGCGAGGTGCCCGACTCGACGGGCTCGCGATGTCGATTTCAAGCGGCCGGATGCTGGCGCGAAAACGCGGTGCTCCGTGGCACGCGGCAGGATCAACCGACGTTAGCCGGCAGGTCGCGAACAATCAGCGCCGTCGGCGCAGCCACAGCCAGACGGCCGTCAGTGTCAGCGGGGGTGCGAGAAGGAAGAGCGCGCCGGGATGAAGTTGGACGGCGTAGGCGACGAGGAAGTGCGGGCCGGCATGGTCGCGGGCGAGGCGTCACCGGTCGAGAACGATCGGTGC
>DASURJ010001011.1:0-11190 GCA_036280115.1 Gemmatimonadaceae bacterium | reverse complement strand
GCCGCCTCGAGTGCCGCGTCCGTTTCGGCGCTCGTCGGGTAGTTCCAGTGGGTATTGGCGTTGTGGTGGTAGAGATAGTCGTTCATGGCCTCGACCACCTGACGCGGCACCTGGGTGCCGCCGGGGCCATCGAAGTACGCGACGGGGAACCCCTCGTGCCTCCGCTCCAGCGCCGGGAAGTCGCGCCTAACGTCGATGGTCATCCCGCCACCTCGTGGCCCGCCCATCGCTCGATCAGCTTCACCGCCTCGACGTGATCCGCCTCCTCCCCGAGCTCCGCTCGCGCCACGCGCAGGAGATCGGCGGCGGCCTGCGTGAGCGGCGAGGGGACGCGGTTCTCGCGAGTGAACTCGGCCGCGATCGCGACGTCCTTCTCGAGCAGCGCCAGCCTGAACGTTCGCGGGAACGCGCGCGTCACGACGCGTTCGGTGAACAGGTTCTGCGACACGTTCGAGCGGCCGCTCGACGCGTTGATGACGTCGAGTGCGACGTCGGCCGAAACGCCCGCCTTCGACAGCGCGACGAGCCCTTCGCTCAGTGCCCAGATGTGAATCCCGAGGAGCGCCTGGTTCACGGCTTTCACCGCGTCCCCCGACCCCACCGGTCCGCAGTGCACGATCTTCTTGCCAAACGCTTCGAGCACCGGCCGGGCGCGGTCGAGCGTGACCGCGTCGGCGCCGCACATCACGGTCAGCGTCCCCTGCACCGCCCCCGAGACACCACCGCTCACGGGAGCGTCGACGAACGCGACGCCACGCTCCCCGAGTCGTGCGGCGATCCGGCGCGACGTGGCCGGATCGCCCGACGTGCAGTCGATGACGAGCGCACCGCTCGAGAGCCCGGACAACAGCCCCTCGTCGCCCTCGAGTATCTGCTCGACCTCACGTGACGTCGGGAGGCAGGTGACGATCACGTCAGCGCCGCGCGCGGCCTGCGCGGGCGAGGCAGCAGCGCGCGTCTGCGTTTCGGCCGCGAACGATCGCGCGCGGTCGGCGGTCCGGTTCCACACCGTGAGGACGAACGGTGGTTTCGCGAGGTGCCGAGCCATCGGCGCGCCAATCGCGCCGAGACCGAGGAAAGAAACGTTCACTTGGCGGCGGGTGTGAATGGATGTGGTGGGCAGGCTACCGGCGCCCGGGATCTCGAATAGCCGGACTCGACTCCCGGCGCCGCGGACGGAAGCTCGTGACACCGAACCGCTCCGTCAACGGGCGCGGTGACGCTACGTTTCGCGCCGTGATCTCCGTGCTTACCATTTCCGGAATGCTCGCGGTGCATGCGAAGCGCGGCGTCTTCACCGCGCTATCCGGCGTGCCTGGCGTCATGCGTGCGGATGTGGAGCTCGGACGCGCGGTCGTCGAGCACGACGGGCGCGCAACACGGGACGCGTTCGCGGATGCGTTGCGGCTGGTCGGGTGCGAGCTCGTCGAGCTCACCACCGAGCGCCGCTTGCCGGTACGCGACCAGTGAACCTCGTGTGAGGTCGTAATGGCGGGCGCGTGCGGCCCCGAGGCGTGCGCGCGCATCGTCGCTTGTTGCCTTCGGCCGGCGCTCGTAACTTGACGCCCCGTTTCACCCTGCCATTCGAGAACCGCCGATGACTCCACCTCAACGCAAAGAGGCGCGCCCCATCGCGGCGCTGATCGCGCCCGACATCCTGGCGCTGTTGGAGGAGTCGCCCGAGAGTGTCGCGGCCGAGACCGAGGAGATGCATGCGGCGGATCTCGCCGACGTCGCGGAAGCGCTTCCGACCGAGCAGGTGAAGACGCTCCTGCGCGTCCTGCCGTCGGACCGGGCCGCCGATGTGCTCGAGTACCTCGACGAGGAGCTTCGCGCAGAGCTCCTCGAGGCGATGCCGGCGTCGCAGGCCGCGAAGCTCGTCTCGGAGATGACGCCGGACGACCGTGTCGACGTCCTCGAGGAGCTCGAGGAACATCACGCCGAGGAGATCCTCGCGGAAATCCCGCTGGAGGCGCGCCGGGAGACCGAAGAGCTCCTGGCGTACGAGCCGGATACGGCGGGCGGGCTCATGACCACCGAGTTCGTTCAGGTGGCCGAGACACTTACCGTGGACGAGGCCCTCGCAAACGTGCGGCGGATCGCGCGCGCGGGGCGCCGCGAAGCCATGCACACGATCTACGTGACAGACGAGCGCGGGGCCGTACGCGGCGTGATGTCGCTGCGCGAGCTCCTCGCCGCCCCGGAGGGGTCGCGCGTCGCCGACATTGCGTGGGAGGAGGTGGTGAGCGTGCCCGCGACGGCCGATCGCGCCGATGTCGCGCGCGTCACGTCCGATTACGACCTGGTCGCCGTGCCGGTAGTCGATTCGGCTGGGCGCCTCATCGGCGTCGTGACGGTGGACGACGTCATCGACGCCATCGTCGAGGAGCAGACCGAGGACGTGCAGAAGCTCGGCGCCGTGCAGCCGCTCGAGAGCCCGTATTTCCAGGCCGGCTTCTGGTCGCTCGCTCGCAAGCGTGGTGGCTGGCTGGTCATCCTGTTTATCGGCGAGATGTTTACCGCAACGGCGCTCCGGCACTACGAGGAGGCGCTCGCCGGAGCGATCGCGCTCACGTTCTTCATTCCACTCATCATCAGCTCGGGCGGCAACTCGGGATCGCAGTCGGCCACGCTGATCACGCGCGCCCTGGCGGTTGGCGATGTGGAGATGCGTGACGCGCTCCGCGTGCTCATGCGCGAGCTCGGCCAGGGCCTCGTGCTCGGCGCCTTCCTCGGGGCGATCGGGTTCGGGCGCGCGATCATGTGGGGGAACTCCTCGGACATCGCGTGGGTCGTTGCGCTCACCCTGCTCTGCGTCGTGATCACGGGCACGATCGTGGGTGCCATGCTTCCGCTCGTCTTCACTCGCCTCGGCTTCGACCCCGCGATCGCGTCGTCGCCCTTCGTCTCGTCGCTCGTGGACGTGGCGGGAATCGTCATCTACCTGACGATCGCGATTCAGACGCTCGAGTTGCCGTAGTCGCGCTCAGCCGGTGCGGGACTTGCGGCTCTCGGGCACGCGAGACGACGCATGGGAGGAACGCATGACGACCGTCCAACGTGTGGCGCAGATCTTCGGGGTGATTTTCCTGCTCGTGGGCATACTCGGGTTCGTGAGCACCGGCATGTCCATGGACCCGAATCCGGAGACGGCTCCGCGCCTGCTCGGCCTGTTCCCCGTAAACGCCCTGCATAACGTGGTGCACCTGCTGTTCGGCGTCTGGGGGCTCGTGGCCTCGAGGTCGTTCGGCGCCGCAAAAACGTACGCGACGGTGAGCGGCGCGATCTACGTGGTGCTCGCGGTGCTGGGATTCATCGCGCCGACGACCTTCGGGCTCATCCCGATCGGCGGAAACGACATCTGGCTGCACGCCATGCTCGGCATCGCGTTGCTCGCCGCTGGGCTGACGGCACGCGAGACCTCGCGGGCGGCGATGGCCTAGCGGGCTGGCGGAATCACTCCGGGGGGGCTGCCTCGGATCAAACCGGCACGGCGTGGCGCGCGGCCGGCATCTCGAGCGTCTCGGCGTCGGTGGTGTCCGGCGGGACGAGCCCGACAATTCCGTGCTCGAGCCAGGCGTGTTGGCCGGCGAGCACCTGCATCGCCACCCGGTAGAGCGTCGGATCGAACTTGCCGAACAGCGCTCGGAAATGCTGGCGGATGCGCTGTCGGGCTTCGATGCAGAAGACGTCCGCGAGCGCAATCGCCTCCGAGCGGCCCTGCTTCGCCAGCATGTGAGCCCGCGAGCACGCCGCCGCAATCGCGTACAGCTCGGCCCCGATGTCCACGGCACGGAAGAGCACCATCTGGCGGCGTTCGAGCTTCGGCCCGAAGCGGACCATCGCGTGGAAGATCGCGCGCCCGAGCTTGTTCGTCGCGCGCTCCGCGAAGCGGAGGTGACGAGCCAGACGCCCGAACTCGCCGTACGACCGCGGCCTGACGCCGGCGAGCCACCGCGCCGGGTACCAGGTCAGATAAAACGGCGTCGACTTCGAGAGCGCACCGAGCCGCTGCTGGAGCGACGAGTCGGGGGCGACGATCGGGAAGGCGAGCTTGAAGTGATGATCCACCGCCTCGCGCGCGATGAAGAGGCGCATGATCTCCGACGATCCTTCGAAGATCAGGTTGATGCGGAAATCGCGCATCGCGCGCTCGATGGGAATCGGCTTCTCGCCCCGGCGCTCGAGGGACTCCGCGGTCTCGTAGCCGCGCCCGCCGCGGATCTGCAACGCGTCGTCGACGATGCGCCACCCGGCCTCGGTGTTGTACATCTTCGCGATGGCAGCCTCGAGGCGGATGTCGTACCCGCCTTTCTCGTAGAGCGCCGTCGAGAGCTCCGCCACGGCTTCCATGGCGAACGTGTTCGCGGCCATGCGGGCGATCTTCTGCGCGATCGCTTCGTGCTTGCCGATCGGCTGTCCCCACTGCACGCGCTCATTCGCCCAGTCACGCACCACGCGGAGTAGCGCCTTGCCCACGCCGGCGCAACCCGCAGGAATCGTCAGGCGTCCGGTGTTGAGCGTCACGAGCGCGAGCTTGAGCCCCTTCCCTTCGCCCCAGAGGATGTTCTCTCGGGGCACGCGAACGTTGTTGAAGCGAATGACACCGTTCTCGATCGCCTTCAGCCCCATGAAACGGCATCGGTGCACGATCTCCACGCCCGGGAACGACGCCTCGACGATGAACGCGGTGATCTGCTTGCGGTTCCGTCCCTTCGCGTCGATGGCGTCAGGCGTGCGCGCCATGACGACATAGAGGTCGGCGCGCGTTCCGTTCGTGCACCACAGCTTCTCGCCGTTGAGGATGAACGCCTGGCCGTCCTCGGTCGGCGTCGCCGACGTGGACATGTTCGCGGGGTCGGATCCGGCATGCACTTCGGTGAGCGCGAACGCGGAGATCGCGCCGCGCGCGAGCCGAGGGAAGTACTTTCGCTTCTGCTCCTCACTGCCGAACAGCTTGAGCGGTTGCGGGACGCCGATCGACTGGCTCGCCGAGAGCAGCGCGACGAGGGAGCCGTCCTTCGAGGTCACCATCTCCATCGCGCGCACGTACGACAGCTGCGAGAGTCCGAGTCCCCCGTATTCCTTCGGGATCTTGATGCCGAAGGCACCCATCGCGCGGAGCTCCTGGACGTACGACTCCGGTATCTCTCCCGTGCGATCGACTTCCTCCGACGGGAACCGTTCGAGGAAATCGCGCAACCGATCGAAGAATGGCTTCGCGCGCGCGGCCTCGTCGGGGTCATCGATCACCGGGTGTGGGTGCACGAGGTCGAGGCGAAAGCGTCCCAGGAACAGCTCGCGCGCGAAGCTCGGATGCTCCCATTCGGTCTCGCGTGCCGCTTCGGCGACGTCGCGGGCTTCCTTCTCGGAGGCAATGTGCGAGGAGTCCGTCATGTGTCGTCTCGCGGAAGTGGTTGACGCACCATACCCCTGCCACCCCGTGCATGTTGGCTGCCACGCCGGTCGATGCGCACGATCACGGCGGCGCCGATCAGCCCGATCAGCGCGAACGCGAACCACTGAAATGCGTACCCGAGGTGCGGCCCTTCGTCGAGGACGGGTGCGGCCACACGCACCGTCGCGGAATCGGCGACCGCGCGCGGCGGTGCCGTCTGTACGAGGAGGAACGGCGCGATGGGATACGGGAGGCGCGCCCCCAGCGAATCCAGGTCGAGGCGCCGCACGGTGCGGCGGTTGGCGGGGACGGAGACCTGTCCGGCACCACCGCGCGGAAGGACGAGCAGGTACCCAGTGACGGTCGCCGTATCGGCCTCGACCCAGCGGCCCAGGTCGACGCGCATGGCGTCCGGCGAGTAGACCCACCCTCGATTCACGAGGAGCGCCGTATCACGCCCCGCGACGCGAAGCGGCGTGAGGACGTGGACCCCGGGCGAGCCCTGATGGGTTCGCGTCCCCACGGCGACTTCGTTCGCGAAGTCGTACGTCCCGCGGGCAGTGGCGCGGCGAAACTGTGCCGTCGCGGAATCACGTATCACGTCGAACACCGGCTCCGGGTCGGCGCCGAGACGTGTGGCGAGCATCGCGTTGAGCGCGCGTCGCTCCTCCCGGCGATCGAGTTGCCAGAACCCGAGTCGCACGCACACCGCGGAGACGATCGCGGCGAAGATGACGAAGCCGATCGTACGGCGGGTCATGCTTGAAAGCTAACAGCCATGGCTGATGGCTGTTAGCTGATCGCTTGTGGATTCCCGTTAGGCTCGTCTGCGCCCGCGGCCAGCGCCGACGGCACGACAATGATGTGCAATGTCGTCGGCAAGGTCGCGCCGCGGCGCACACGTGGGCGCGCGGGTGACGTCGATCGATTTCGCATAGAAAACCAGCTCCACGCCGCGGATATCAACGAGTGGCGGCACCGTGCTCGAGGCACGTCGACGTCTAACCGGAGTGCGTCACAGGACAAGCGGTTGCGCGCGCCGCTTAGAACAGCGACATCTGCTCGCCTAACTGGTCAGGTTCGACCGGCCGTTGGTGGAGGAGCCGCTGCAGCTCGCGAGCCGAGGCGGGGCTGTGCCCGGCGAAGTGGTTGTTCACGTACCCGTAGACCGTCCGAACGCGACGAGCCAGGGCCTTGATGACCGACGCCCACGACTCCAGCTCGCGTGTTCGGTCCACCTGAACACGCGAGTAGTCCACGAGGTCGCGATTGGGGCCCATCCAGCGGATGTAGGCGAAGTCGGACGTCGGGCGCTCGGCGAGGCCCATCATGGTGCGGCGCGGGATCCACCGCGCGTCGACGAACGCGACCGCCACGTTATGCTCGGCGAGGAGCGCGATGATGCCGTCGTGAATCCAGCCGCGCTGCCGAAACTCGACGGCCACGCGCACGTCGCGCGGGATGAGCGGCAGGAAATTCGCGAGCGCCGGGAGCTCCGACGGTGCGAAGTCGGGCCCGAGCTGCATGAGGATCGGCCCGAGCTTGGGACCGAGCTCGCGTGCGCGGTCGAAGAAGAGCGCCGCGATGTCCGCCGAATCGCGCAGCCGGTTCTCGTGCGTGATCTCCTGCGGCAGCTTCAGTGCGAACGTGAACTCGGGCGGCGTTCGCTCGGCCCACCCGCGAACGGTGCGCGCCGCGGGAATCGCGTAGAATGTGGAATCGACCTCGACCGTGGTGAACGCGCGCGCGTACACCGTGAGGAAGTCGGCCGCGCGAGTTCCCGCCGGATAGAACGGGCCCACCCAGGCGTCATAGTTCCAACCCTGCGTGCCGATGCGAACGTCGTCGCTCATGTCGGGAGAATCGAAGCCGTCGGAGACACATGTCAAGTTGAGGTCGGTCCCGATTTTGCACCCACCGCACGCAACTCAGGGGGACCACGCTTGGCGGAGGAACGAACATGGACGAGATGGATCGCAGGAACGTGGGCGACGATCCCACGATCATGGGCAACGATGTACAGCGCGACGAGGCGACGGACGACCGCGACGTGACCGCGAGGCCAGTCCGCGATGACGAACCGACGACGGCCAACTACGTCGGCGAGGCCGCAGGGGGCATCTCCGGCGGACTCGCCGGTGCGGCGATCGGATCGATCGGTGGCCCGATCGGCACGCTCATCGGCGGGCTCGCCGGCGTGGTCGGCGGATGGTGGGCCGGACGTTCGATCGCCGAAGCCGCGAAGGACTACGGTGACGAGGACGATAGCTACTACCGCACGCACTACGAGACGGGTGACTCGCGCCTCGCCGATCGGTCGTACGACGATGTTCGTCCCGCGTATCAGCTCGGTCATCTCGCGAGCCGGAACCCGGACTACCGCGGACGGAGCTTCGACGAGGTCGAGACGGATCTGCGCCGGGGCTGGTCCGATGACATCGGCACGCGACACGGCGACTGGGCGTCGGTGCGAGGGTACGCGCGCGAAGCGTATTCGCGCGGCTCGACGCTCGGCGCGACGTCGGCCGGAGCGGTAGATACGTCGGTACGCACGAACGATCAGCTCAACGACATGGGCGAGCGCGCGTCGAGCGCCGCGGATCGCGTCGCAACGGGTCTCGAAGCGGGCGTGGACAACGTCAAGGATCGGATCGACGGAAATCCCGCCTCGCGCCCGGGACTCGATGCCACAGACGCCCGCGCGGGCGGACGGAACTTCGCCGAGCGGACCGCGGACACGGTGCGCGATCCGGATGACCGGTTACCGGACCCCGGCACGGGGATCGGCGACGCCGCGCGGCGCGGCGCAAACCGGATCGCCGACGCGGCCGACAACGTAAAGGACCGGATCGACGGAAACCCGGCATCCAGGCCGGGCCCCGACCCGACGGATCGCCGTCCGTAACACCAGACCGGTGGGGCCGAATGATGCCGTTCGGCCTCGCCGCGTCAGCGGTACGTCTCGAAGAACCCGTACCCTTCCCCACCGATCGGCTGCCCCCGGACGCGACCGGACAGCCTCGCTCTTCCTTTCATCTGGATGAAGTACGGCCGTGCGAGCGCACGGGTGGCCATCGTCTCTCCGCGTTCCGCGACCGGGTCCCGTGTGTCCGTTGCGGTTGCGTCCTCGATCACCAACTCCACGCGCAGCGTGTCCTCGCCCCTCACGTCGGAGAACGACGCGCGCGAGGGCACCCGGAGCGCGCGGCCGTTGACGCGGATCACCCGGTCATCCACGTAGTCCACACGTGGCGGCCGGAACAGTGCCCTGAACCCTAACGAGTCGACGAGATAGAAGAAGAGCGGGCTGTCGCCCGACGCGCTGTCCGGCGGCTCCACGCGTCCGTAGAGGAAGGTGTACGGGCCGGCGCGCGACGCGCCCCATTCCCACGTCACCCCGCGCCAGACGCCCCAGTTGTGGTCGTGGTAGGCCTGCGCCGCGTCGTACCGCTCGCAGGCACCGCCAACGCAGATCGTCCCCGTCGCCGCCGCGCGCAATCCCGGAACCGCATAGCCCGACATGAAATCGCCGCTGCCGAGTGATGCGCCCGGGAAGAACGCGCCCGGCGCTGGCGTGACCGTCAGGTCGACCACCGCCTCGTCACGTCCACCTTCTTCGCGCGCGCGAGCGCGAACGCGATACCGCCCATCGTCCTCCACCACCACCGAGCCTGTGCCCACGCGGACGTCGGCGTGCCACGTCGAGAAGCTCACCGAGTCGGACGGAAACGTCGCCGAAAAGCGGCGACCGGCCTTCCCTTGCTCGTGCAACGTGAGCAGCACCTGGCCACCCCACCGCCCGTCCGGAATCGCCCCACCGACGATGAACGAGAGGAACGCCCAGCGTTCGTGATCACGTGACAGCACGTTGAAGTAGTGCCACTCGCCCCAGCTCTCCCGATTCTCGAGATCGATCGCCGGCAGATGGAAATGGTCGATGTCGTGACGGAGTTCTCGTGGTGTCGGCGAGTACCACCGCCGGTCCAGGCTGTCATCGCTCCACGTGCCCGCGGCGAGCGGCGGCACTGCACCGACGGCGGCGGATCTCGACGGAATCTCCCCGGTCGCCCGAACCGGCCGCTCCCGGCCGTCTGCGGTCCGCAGGTACACGACCTTGTCGGCGATCTGGGGCGCAACGGCGCGCACCTCGCCGACTTGCCGCGGACTCGAGAGCACCTGCAGGTCGAGAAACCGGGCATTGTTGATGGAGAAGAAGAGGCCACCCACACCTCCAGTCTTCATCACCTCGACGTCTATCCCCTCGGGCAGCACCGTGACATCTCCGCCGCCGATCAGCCGCTCGTCGCGAGCCTGTGTCAGCATGGCCTCACCGATCGCGAGGAGCACGATCATCACGCCGACGCCAAGACCGAAGCCCGCGAGCAGCAACGCGGACCGCCAGGGCCTGAGGGTGAGGTTGCGGCGAGCGAGGATCCCGATCATGCGCGGCGGAGCAACCGTTCGTCGCGAACGACGCGGCCGTCGAGCATGTGGACGACGCGCCGCGCCGCCGCCGCGAGCTGCTCATCGTGCGTCACCACGATGATCGTCGTCCCGTCGCGATTGAGCCGGTCGAACAGGGCAATGACGTCCGCGCCCGTCTGCGCGTCCAGCTCGCCCGTGGGCTCATCCGCGAGCAGGAGCGCCGGTCGGTTCGCGAGCGCGCGCGCGATCGCCACGCGCTGCTGCTCACCGCCGGAGAGCTCGGCCGGACGATGGTTCGCCCGCGCCTCCAACCCCACGTAGCCTAACAACTCCACAGCGCGCCGCCGCCGCTCCGCCGGGGGGACGCTCGCCTCGGCCATGGGCAGCTCGACGTTCTCGCGGGCGCTCAGCACCGGCAACAGGTAGAACCGCTGGAACACGAAGCCGACCTTCGTGAGGCGAAAACGCGTGGCGTCGCGATCCGGCAGCGCACTCACCTCGGTGCCGTCGATCGTCACCGTACCTCGCGTGGGCCGGTCGATCGCACCAAGGAGATTCAGCAGCGTGGACTTCCCACACCCGGACGGTCCGACGATCGCCAGATGCTCACCCGCGGTGACGTCGAGCGTCACACCACGCACGGCATGGACCGCCGTGCCGGCGAGCGCGTAATCCCGATGGACGTCGCGGGCGACAACGAGGGGCGGCGCACTCATCCGACGGCCTCCTCGCGAAGCGTCGCGGCGACCGGGAGCGACGCCGCACGCCAGGCTGGGTAGACGCCGGCCGCAACGCCCGAGACGACCAGCAACCCCAGCGCCCGGAACGCGGAGTCGGGTTGGAACAGGAAGAAATCGATCGCGTCAGGCAGTCCCGGGAAACCGCGCAGGATCGAGTTGAGGTACCGCGCGGTGCCGACGCCGAGCACCAACCCCGCGACCGCCCCGGCGAGACTCAGCCCGATCCCCTCGAGCACGATCTGCTGGACGACGTGCAGCCGCGAGACTCCGATCGCGCGCATGACCGCGATCTCGCCAATGCGCTCGTTCACGCTCACCGTGACGATCGTCGTAACGAGGAGAAACCCGACGACGAGGCTCACGGCACCGAGGATGAACGCGAGCTGCCTGAAGTAGCTCAGCCGGTTCTCCGCTTCGGCGACGGCGCCGGCGGTCGAGAGCGCCGTGACTCGCGGCACCATTTGCTCGATCGTCGCGCGCGCCTGCTCGACGTCGGCGCGCGGTTCGGTGCGCACCATGAACAGTGAGACGCGATCTGCCCGGTCGTTCCCCCCCATTGCCTGCACGGTCCCGAGCGGCAACGCGGCCGCGCGGTCGGTCGCACTCAGAAAGAGAAAGCGCGCGCGT
>DASURJ010001010.1:0-7939 GCA_036280115.1 Gemmatimonadaceae bacterium | reverse complement strand
GAAAGTGATGGTCGATGGTGAGCTCGTCCTGATGGACTACTGCCCTGACCTCGGCTACTACCGGTGCGACGTCACGCGGCAGTGGCCGGTCAACGGCAAATTCTCGCCCGTGCAACGTGAGCTCTACGGCTTCTACCTCGGCGCCTACGAGGCGGTGCTCTATTCGATCAAACCGAACATCACCGCGCGGGACGTCGTGAAGGCCGCGCTGCCGAAGATGGAGAAGATTCTGGCAGAGACGAAGTTCTCGAAGCCGATCTACGAGAATGCGGCGAAGCAGTTCGTGGAGCGGTATCGCCGCATGGCGAATCCGGACACTGTCGCCGCGAACCAGCGCCGCGGCGCCAGTCTGGGTCACGCCGTCGGCATGGCGACCCATGACTTCGGAGGCGGTTCAGACGTGCTGCGTCCCGGGCCCGTGTTCTCGATCGAGCCCGAGCTCCGCGTCCCCGAGGAGCAGATCTACATCCGGCTCGAGGACATGATCGTGATCACGGAATCCGGCGCGCAGATCACGTCGGACTTCGTGCCGCGGAGCATCGACGCCGTCGAGAAGACGATCGCCGAATCGGGGCTGCTGCAGACGTACGGCCGCATCAAGGAGCGCTAGGCGGAGGCGTCCGCTTACGGCAACATGTTTGCCTGACCGCGGAGGCGACCATCGTCTGCCTAGTCGCAGGCCGACGGGCGCACGACCTGATGCCGCCTGCTCTGGGAGGTGTAACGGACGTTAGGCCGCCGGCACGTCGACGTCTGCCGGCCAGTCGGGGCGGAGGAGGAGCTCCTCGATGCGATAGGCATGCAGGAAGTCGTGGAGCGCCAGGTGCCGGAACATGATGAAGACCGAATAGGTCCGGTACTCACCGTGCTGCGCAGTGCGCGCCCAATCCCGCGGTTCGAGTGTCTCGAGCCGAGCGACGAGACGCCGCCGGTCGGCGACGAACTGATCGAGTGCGGCGTCGAGATCCATGCGAAGCAGGAGATCGTCGGGGTCCTGCTCGCCTGGGAGATAGGGGCGGATCACCGGGGCGGGGTCGTGCAGCATGTACTCGAGGCGCTCGAAGAAGAGAGCGTGGACGCGCGCGAGGTGGCACGCGTGTTCATGCGCGGACCAGCGCCGCGGGGCCGGGCGGCGCCTCGAGATCGCCGGCGGCACTTCACGTACGAGCGGCACCACAATTTCGGGTGCTCGGCGCAGGGCATCGATGATCGCGGGAATGCTGGTCATAGGTGCTGCCGATGTCTATGGCGGCCTAACGCCGTGCCGGCTGTCACGATACGCTGCAAGCCACGCGGAAACCCGCGAGCGCTCGCAGCGCAACCACGACCGGAATCTAACACCGCCAGCACCGGGAGATGATCGGACGGAAACCGGTCATCCCACCGGTCCGTGAGTATCCCGTGCTGCAGCACCGGGATCGGCTCGGAGACGAGCACGTAGTCGATCCGCCTCCCCGGCTCGATTGCGCGAAACGCCGTCCACGTCGACGACGGCCCGTAGTGCGCATCCTTGCTCACGTGGAAGCCATCGCGCAGTGGCATGGAGCCGGCGATCGTATCGCGCGTGAAGACCCGGTACGCCACACTCGACGGCTCGGAGTTGAGATCCCCCGTCACGATCACCGGCGCCCCGCGCCCGAGATCGGCGAGCCGCCGGCGGATGAGGCGAGCGCTCTCCTGACGCGCCTGCTCGCCAATGTGATCGAAGTGCGTGTTGAGATGCACGTGCGTACACCCGGTCCGGCGATCCCGAAACCGTCCCCACGTCGCAACACGCTCGATCGCGGCATCCCACCCCTTACTGCCCGGCACCTCGGGGGTCGGTGACAGCCAGAACGTCCCGCTGTCGATCAACTCCAGACGATCCGCCCGATAGAGAATCGCGCTGAACTCTCCTCCTGCGCGACCATCCGCGCGCCCCACCCCGATCCGCGCGAAGCCCGGCAGGCGCGCATCGAGGTCCGTGAGCATGTGGGCGAGCGCCTCCTGCACGCCGACGACATCGGGATTGTGAAAGCGGATGAGCGCTGCCACCCAATCCTTGCGATGCGGCCACGCGTTCGGGCCATCGGACGCGACGTCGAGCCGCAGGTTGAACGACATGACGCGAAGCAGTGGCGTGGTCGCGGCCGGAACAGGTCGCCCAGCCTGCACCTGCTCCGGCGACAGCGTACGGCACGCGCCGAGGCCGAGGGAGCAGAGAAGGGTGATCGACGCGAGAGGACGAGGGATTCGATGCATGCCTGAACGTTAGCGCGGTCGAAGGGTCCCGCCAGCCGATCAGCGCACGGTCCGGCGTATCAGCGCCGAGACCTGCTCCTTCCGGCGGCGGCTGACCGGCACACGCGTGCCGTCGCGAAGCACAAGCACCGATTCGGCAGCCCCCGCCGATCGCATCTCGCGCACGCGATCGAGACGAACGATCGCGGACCGATGAACTCGCGCGAACCGCGCAGGATCGAGTCGCTGCTCGAGCGACGCGAGTGATTCGCGGATGAGGTGCCGCCTCCCGCGCGCGTGCACGGCCGCGTAGTAATCCTCCGCCTGAATCCAGTCGATCTCGTCGACATCGAGCACGAGATCGCCGGTCGCGGTCGGGACGATGAGCCGGCGTGCCGGCGCGATCGCACTCGTCAGGCGCGCCGAATCGTCCGTCGCCGCGGCAAGCTCCGGGGGCCCGCCACGTCGCGCCTGCGCAGCCAGCAGATCACCGATACGACGCGACAGCGCCAGCGCTTCGGCGAACCGCATGCGCTCACGCACCCGGTCCAGCGCCGCCGCGAAGCGAGCTTCGTTCACCGGCTTCACGAGGTAGTCGAGCGCGTGCGTCTCGAACGCCTTCACGGCGAACTCATCGTAGGCCGTGACGAAGACGACGTACGGCATCCGCGCCGGACCACGCGCACGCACGACCTCGAAGCCATCGAGCTCGGGCATCTGGACATCCAGGAACACGAGATCGGGGGCGAGCGAATCGAGCGCCGCGAGCGCATCTCGCCCATTCCGGCACTCGCCCACCACCGAGACGTCCTCGGCAGCCTCGAGGAGCTGGCGGATCCCACGACGCGCGAGCGGCTCGTCGTCCACAATGAGCGCGCGAATCACTGCGGCTCCGCGGGCACCGCGACGCGCGATCGCATGCGGCGGAGCGGGAGCGTGACGACCGCCACGGTCCCGTGCCCTTCGAGCGTCGGCGATTGCAGTCGGAGCGACGCGTTCGCGCCGTACAGCGTCGCCAGGCGCTCGCGCACGTTGCGAAGACCGACGCCGTTGGACTCGTCTCGATTTCGACCGTCCGCCGTTACGCCTGGCCCGTCATCGCGGACCTCTAGCATGAGCACGTCATCGACCTCCCGCGCCGAGATCTCGATGCGGCCGGCGTCATCGCGCCGGGAGATACCGTGGCGCAGCGCGTTCTCGACGAGTGGCTGCAACAGGAACGCGGGAACGGCCGCGTCCTCGAGCGAGTCCTCCACTGCAAGCTCGACGCGAAGCCGATCCGAGAATCGCACCTGCTCGATCGCGAGATACCGCTCGAGGAAGCTCAACTCGTCGGCCAGCGACACCTCATGCGTCTGGTCCGTGCGCAGGACCTGCCTCAGGACGTCGCTCAGTAGCTCGAGCATGCGGCTCGCCGCCGCAGTGTCCTGGTCGCGGACGAGCACGGTGATCGCGTTGAGGCTGTTGAAGAGAAAATGCGGGTGCAGCTGCATTCTGAGCGCGCCAAGCCGCGCTTCAGCGATCTGGGCCGCGAGGCGAGCTGCCTGTGCTTCACGCTCCTTGGCCTCGATGAAATACGCGAAGGCGTACATGCACCCGAGCGTCGTGAAGTACATGAACGTCCCCCACGGGATGGTCGTGAGAACCCACCCCGTGAGGTAGCCGAGCCTGGACACGTTCGTGGGCCCGATGCCGAGCACATAGCGGGTCACGGCACCGAGACCTGCCCACCCGATGCAGAGCGTGAGCGCGCCGCCGACATGCGCGAGGATGTTGCGCGCGCGAAAGGGCGGCCGAATGGGAAAGCGGCGCGCAAGCCAGTACACGAGCGGCATGAGCGCGCCGAGGATGAGCCACTCGTTCGCCTGCCAGAAGATCACCTCCCAGCGAGCCGTGCGCCCGTCGAGCCGCGCCTGCACGTACGTCACGCCGCCGTCGAGCACGGCGGGCACGACGCACGCAACGGCGATGACGAGCCAGAGTCGTCCGATCCTCACCCGGTGAAGCTACGACCCGAGCATGCCCGAGGGCGAGGCGGTGCAGGGAACGGCTGGCCGGCCGCAGCGAACGGTCGGCCCACCGACCTAACGTGGGTCATTCCGAGCGGAGCAGGCGAAGCGGCGGAGTCGAAGAATCGTGACCATCCCGAAAGAGAGATCCCTCACCGGGATGAGCGCGATTCCTCGACTGCGGCCGCTACGCGGCCTGCGCTCGGAATGACCGCTAGGCCAGCGAGCTCGCGAAGTCGATTGCCGCGGCGATGGTGGACGGGTCGCGCAGGATTCTCCGATGACCCAGCGATGGCGCGGGGACGAGGCGGCTCGACCGCCAGGCGTCGGCCATCGCCGACGCGTAGCGCCACGGCACCTCGCGATCGTTCGGGTCGTGGATGATGAGCGCGGGAACGTCCGCGTCACGCGCGGCGACGGTCGCGTCGAGCGACTCGATGGGACGCCCAACGCGTTGCACAAGACGTCGCACCATGCCGGCGACGCGGGCTGCGGGCAGGCCAACGGCGCGCGTGAATCGCTCCACGTAGTACCCGGGGCCTGGCGCCGGAGCAATGAGCACCGCGCCGCGTGCGGGAAGTCCCAGCTCGGTGATCGCGAAGGTGGCAGCCGCGCCGCCGAACGAATGTCCCACGATGAGCTCGGGTGCTCCAAGCGCGCTCGCGACGACTCGCGTTGCGCGGAGAAATTCGACGAGTGAGCTCTCCCGTCCGCTCGAGCGGCCGTGTCCGGGCATGTCGAACAACACTGCGCGATACCCAGCACGCGCGAACGCACCACCAAGCGGCATGAGGTCGGTAGCCGCGCCACCCCAGCCGTGGAGCAGCATGACGGCCGGCCCATCGCCAATCGTGTAGGTCGCAATGCGATTCGTGGCGTCTCTGACCACCAGCGCGAAGCTGCGCGCATGCTCGGCGAGCACGGCCTCGGTCTTCTTCCGGGCGATGGCCCGCTGGTGGCGCGGTGGTGTCACGAACAGCCGCGCCGCGTGGCGTTCGGCCGAGACCGGCGCGACGCGCGATTCGAGTGCGAACCATGCCCGGACCGCTCGGCGCGACAGAGAAAGAGCACGAACGGTCGTGATATTTTCACTGCGTTCTATTGCGGCGGTTGCCATTGTCGTTAGTCCCCAGCTTGGTTCGGCGAACGCGCCGCGTTCACGAGGCTGTCGAAGGCGGCTAGCGCCTTGAGTCGCGCTTCGGGATCGCGAAGCAGCCGCACGGCGTGGTAGTAGCCGAGCACGATGCCGTAGGTCTGAAACGCAAAGAGCCCTGCATCCAGGTCGTTACGGAAGTGTCTCGCCTCAACGGACATCTGCACGGCGCGGGTAAGCGTGTCCATCCAACGCTGCTGCCACGCCACGAGCGTGTCGTGGGCTGGCCCGGGCCTGTCGTCGAGCTCGGCCGCAGCGTGCACGAAAATGCAGCCGCCCGGCAGACTGTCGTGGCGCTCCCACGCGAGCCAGTGCTCGAAGAGTGCCCGGAGGCGCGGCTCGCCTCGTGGGGCTTTAAATGCCGGCGAAACCACGACTTCCGCGAACTTCTGCGCAGCGGCGTTCAGCACGTCGACCTGAAGCGCCTCCTTCGAATCGAAGTGGGCGAAGAGCCCGCTCTTCGACATCCCGACATCAGACGCAACCTTGCCGAGCGTGATGCCCTCGATGCCGTCGATGCTCGCTGAGCGTAACGCGGTTTCGACGATTCTGGCGCGTGTGTCGGTGCCCTTGGACATGAGCAGAATAGTACGACCGATCGGTCGTATTCGCAACGGGATGCGCTCATGACGAACAAAATGCTTGCGCGATCCGGCCGCTCCTGATTAAGGTTGCCGTCCAATGTCCAACGTCCGCGCCGCGACCTATTTCTACTTTAGCTACTGGACTCCGTCCGGGAGCTACAGGCCGCGCGTGCATTAACGAGGAACGCTGGACCCCGCGCCGTTTGCCATGAGCTCCCGAGAATCTCGGGAGCTTTTTCGTTTTTTGCCCCCTGCCGGAACCAGGAGCCGCACCCAATGCCGGACACTCGACTCACCGCTCGCACGAGCCCGACTCAACCCGCCACCGCCGTCCGCGCGGGGAGCGAGATCGTCGGCGGCGGCTCTTTCACGATCATTGCCGGGCCGTGCTCCGTGGAGGGACGCGAGATGCTCCTCCATACCGCCGACTCGGTTCGTCGCGCGGGCGCGCGGCTCCTCCGCGGCGGAGCGTTCAAGCCCAGGACATCCCCGTACGCGTTCAGGGGATTGGGCCATGCGGCGCTCGAGATGCTGGCCGAGGCGCGCGAAGCCACCGGACTTCCCATCGTCACGGAGCTCATGGACGCACGCGACCTCGCGACCGTCGGCGAGGTGGCGGACGTCATTCAGATCGGTGCGCGCAACATGCAGAACTTCTCGTTGCTCGCGGCGGTCGGTGAACGCAGAACGCCCGTGCTGCTCAAGCGAGGAATGTCCGCGACGGTGAGCGAGCTCCTGCTCGCCGCCGAGCACGTGATGGCGCACGGCAACACGGAGGTGATTCTCTGCGAGCGCGGGATCAGGACCTTCGAGACGGCGACGCGAAACACGCTCGACATCTCGGCTGTTCCGGTGCTGAAGCGGGAGACGCATCTCCCGGTCATCGTCGATCCGAGTCACGCCGCGGGTCGTGCCGATCTGGTGCCGGCGCTCGCCGCGGCTGCCGTCGCCGTCGGCGCGGACGGGCTGATCGTCGAAGTGCATCCGGAACCAGCGCGCGCTCTGTCCGACGGACCGCAGTCGCTGTCGTGCGACGAGTTCGCGGTCATGATGCGCGTGCTCGCGCCGCTCGCGGCGGTCTGTGGCCGCGCGCTCCCCGCGCCGATCGTCGAGCACGGCCCACCATCGCTCGTCGACGGCGGACCACACGCGTCGCTCCGGGTGTGCGCATGACGGAAGCCCGTGTGAGTACGGCGCCCCGCGTGGCGTATCAGGGCGAGCCCGGCGCGTACGGGGAGATGGCGATCGTCCACCAGTGGGGCGGACTCGCTGCGGCTGTCGGCGCGTCGTCGTTTCCCGATACGCTCTCGCTGCTTGGCCGCGGCCGCGCGGATTTCGCGGTGATCCCGGTCTGGAACTCGACCATCGGCGACATCCACGACACGACGGTGCTGCTCGCGCATCATGCGCCGCGCATCGAAACGGTCGCTGAGCTGACCGTCCCAGTGGTGCATTGTCTCCTGACGCTGCCCGGCGCCTCGCTGACGTCGGTGCGATACGTGGGCAGTCACCCCACGGCTCTCGCCCAGTGCCGCGGCCTCTTCACGACGCGTCGCGGACTGCAGCCGTGCATCGCCTACGACACGGCCGGCGCCGCGCGCGAGCTCGCCGCGTTAGGCGACGACGGCGTCGCGTCGCCGTCGCGCAACGGCGTGGCGGCGTGGTTCGAGCCCTACCGCTCCAGCGACCCCACGGCGCTCGCCGTCATCGCCAGCGCATCCGCCGCACGTCTCTATCGCCTGGAAGTCCTCGTCGAAGGCGTCCAGGATCGACCCACGAACACGACGCGTTTCGTCGTCGTGAAGGCGCAGGACGGTGTGCGATGGTGATGCTTCGACTGCATAAGCCGGTCTCCGCGAAGCCACAGCTCCGCGCCGTGCGCGGTGCCGTCACCGTGGACGCGGACACGCCCCAGGCCATCGATCGGGCCGTCACCGACCTGCTGACCCAGCTCACCGATGCCAACGGCATCG
>DASURJ010001009.1:0-3326 GCA_036280115.1 Gemmatimonadaceae bacterium | reverse complement strand
CGGCGAGAAGTAGACGTTCTGCCAGCCTTCGCTCTGGACCGTGTAGTAGATCCCGCTCTCGTCCGGGGCCCACCTGAGGTTCCCGGGCGATCGGTCGAGTGACTCGGTGAGCACGCGCCGGTTGGAGCCGTCGGCGTTCATGACGTACAGCTTCGAGTCCTGCCACGTGGCGTTCGTCGAGTCGAAGCCAGTGTACGCGATGTACTTGCCAGTGGGCGACACGCGCGGGTTGCCGTCCGGTCCCTTGCGGTTCGTGAGCTGGCGAACCTGACCGGACGCGACGTCGACCGCGTAGATCTCGGACTCGCGCCACGCGTACTCCGCGCTGTCCGTGCGCAGCGACGAGAACACGACGGCCTTGCCATCCTTCATCCACTGCGGGGCCCCGTGCTCCCACGGCCCACTCGTCACCTGCCGGGCCGTGCCGCCGTCCGCGGGGACCACGAAGATCTGGCGGAACCCGTTGTCGATGAACCCCTGCCGGTCGCGGCGGTAGTTGAGCCGCGTGACGACGCGCGGGGGCTCGACCCACTTGGCGCCCTTGGGCGCGGCGGGCATGGGGATACGCCACTCGTCGCGTTCGGGAACGAGCATGCGGAAGGCGAGCCATTTGCCGTCGGGCGACCACTCGAGGTCCGACGGCGACTCGGTGAGCCGCGTGATCTGCGTCGGCGCGGCGTCGCCGTCCATGAAGCGCACCCACACCTGCGTTCCGGTTGGCTCCCCGCGCGCGAGGTACGCGATGCGGCTTCCGTCGGGCGACCAGCTCGCGTTCGAGCCGTCTACGAGGTGACGCGCGCGCGAGCCGTCGGCGTTCATGATCCACAGCGACGACTCCCAGCGGTCGTTCAACTTGTCGACCCATCGCCGCGTGTAGATGACCTGCTTGCCGTCGGGCGAGAGCTGCGGGTCCTGTACGTCCTCGAGATCGAAGTAGGTCTCGAGGGTCAAATTCTTCGGCTGCGGTGTCGCGACGGCGTTTGTCGCCTGCGCGGGCTGCTGGGCGCCGACAGCGAGCGGCGCCGAGAGGACGAGAACGAGCGAACACCAGGTGCGAGCTCGGAGAGCCACGGGCATATCCACCTCGAATCGGGTATCTGACGTCATCTACGCTATTCCAGGGTATCCGTTGACGGAAGCACGGCCTGAGACGGCGCAGCCCCTTCAGGGTCGTGCCCCTTTAGAGCTTTCCGACCAGGGTCGTCCGCTTGAATCTCTTTACTCCGAACACCAACAGGACACCTGCGATGATCCAGACGAGCGTCCCGATCACGATCGCCATTGCAGGCCCGAGCAGGACCGCGCCACGAACCTCCGCGACGACCAGGGCGATCACCGGAAGCACGAAGAGACCGCCCAGTTGCGTCGCCTCCTGCATGCCGCGCACGCGCAGCGACACCAGCAGCATCCCCGCCAGACCCAGCGCCGCGAAGGCAGGCGCCATCCAGATCACCAGCACCAGCCACGTCGCATCGGGGAAGAACACCCGCCCGACGATCGGCCACGCACTCACGTTCACGATGATCGCGTAGATCGTCGCGCCGACGAACGCGATCAGGATCGCCGGGATCCACGCGGCGAGCAGCTTCGCCGTGAACAGCTCGGCGTCCGTCGCCGGCGTGTACAGCAGCGCCTCGAGTGTCTTGCGCTCGCGCTCGCCGGCAAAGCCGTCCGCGGCGATCACATTCGCCACCATGAACGGCACGAGTAGCATGAGCGGCGCGAGGAGCTGCGAGTGCACGAGCCGAAGCCACGTCTCCTGCGTGAACTCCCCGAACTGATTTCTGAGCTGCGGCGGAAGCTCCTCGAAGATCTTCGCCGCCTGCGCGTCATCGCCGGCCAGCATGTCGGGAAGGAACGCGAGCAGCATGGGGAACACGATCATGAGCAGGACCGGCAGGACGATCAGCGGCGTCATGATCGCCTTGCTCCGGCGCACGAGCCGCAAATCGCGCCGTGCGATCGCCCGAATGATTCGCCAGTTCATGACGGCGGTGCCTGAAGCGCGAAGTAGGCGTCGGCGAGTGACGGCTCGTGCGGGTCGAGGCGAAAGAGCGGGATCCCCGCGGTGACGAGACCGGCGGCAATGGACGGGATGCGATCCCTCGCGACGCCTTCCACGCGAACCACGCCGCGCCGCTCGATCGACGCCGCCATGCCATCGAGCGCGGTGATGACGGCAATCGCCGCGTCGGTTCGTGACGGGTCGACCTCGAGCAGCACCTCGAGACGCGGCGCGATGCGCCGAGCCAGCTCGGCCGGCGTGCCAATGGCGAGCAGCGCACCGCGCCCCAGGACCGCGACGCGATCGCTCAAGGCCTGCGCCTCCACGAGGTTGTGCGTGCAGAGAACGACGGTGTAGCCCCGCTCGCGGCTGAGGCGCCTGACGAGAGCGTGTAGCTGATGCGTGGCGACGGGGTCGAGGCCGGCAGTGGGCTCGTCCAGAAAGAGTAGCTGCGGGTCATGCACGAGCGCGCGGGCGAGGGCGAGACGCTGCTTCATGCCGCGGCTGAAGCTCCCCACCTTGTCGTTCGCGCGCTCGGCCAGGCCGAAATCTTCGAGCAGCTTCGGGACGCGCGGCTCGGCCTCAGCGGCGGGAACGTCGTACATCCCGGCAAAGGCCAGCAACGTCTCGCGCCCCGTCAGCCGGTCGTCGAGTGTAGGGGATTCGGTGAGCACCGCCGTGCGGCGTCGCACGTACGGGCCGTCATCGAGCGGTGAGCGACCGAAGACACGGACGGTCCCGGACGCCGGCGCCAGCAGCCCGTTCACGATGCGAACCGTCGTCGTCTTCCCCGCGCCATTGTGCCCGAGCAGGGAGAACACCTCGCCGTGGTTGACCGTGAGCGAGAGCTCGCGCAACGCGACGGTGGCCCCGTAGCGGTGCACGACGGTGTCGAGCTCGATGGCCGGCCCGGCACCGTTAGGCGCGGCGGTCACGTGGCCGGGGGCCCGCGTCGGCCGCGGGGGATGGTGGGATCGGTTCTCACAGGGGCTGATTCACAAAACAGGACGCCGAGCAAGACTAGGGCGCGGGGGTGACCGACGGAAGCCTCGCCGTTTCGCATTTCGCACTTCGCCGTTCGCACTTCGCACTTCGCCGTTCGCACTTCGCCGTTCGCACTTCGCCCTTCGCACTTCGCCATTCGCCCTTCCGTCTTACTCGAGCCCGCCCCGAAACGTGACCGGAAGCCTCAGTCGTGCGACGCAACCGCGTCGGTCGGGCCGATTCTCGAGCGACAGGACCCCGCCGTGTGCTTCCGCGATCTGCCGGCAGAGCACGAGCCCGATGCCGGTGCCCGACGGCTTCGTCGTGTAGAATGGGA
>DASURJ010001008.1:0-3206 GCA_036280115.1 Gemmatimonadaceae bacterium | reverse complement strand
ACCCAGGGAAGTTGGTGTTGAAGAGTCGTTCCGCGTCCTTCCGCGTCCGCCGTTGCGCCCTTCCGCGTCCGCCGTAAGGCCGGTCCGCGGTCTTCGTGGCTACGGCTTCGTGACCGATAGACCGGTCACCACGGTCTCCGCGTTGTGCCCCACGCGGAAGCCGTACACGCCGTCCGTGGACTTCAGCTTGCCTTCACCGACGGCCACGGCCTTGTCGTACGAGCCCACGACCGTGCCGTTGATCGCACACTCCACCTTGTTCCCCTTCACCGAAACGGCGATCTCCTGCTCCACGGGCTCACCTGGGCCGGCGGCCTTCTTCACGGCAGCGTGTGCCTCGCCACGGCGTCCGTTTAGCTGGAATGGCTCCGGTCCGAAGCCGCGCACGATGAAGTTGCCGTTGCCGTACGCCGCGCAGTACAGGTAGCTCTGCTTGTCCGTCCCCATGTCGTTGCCGGCGATCACGATGCCGTACGGGTGAGGATGGTTGTTCAGTGACATGTACTTCGGTTCCTTGAACGTGGCCTTCACGGTGTAGTCGCCGCTGGCCTTGTTCGCGGGATTCCAGTACGTCACGGCGGGCCCGGTCGTGGCGTGCAGTGCATTGCCCTGCTGGACGAGCTTGGCGTCCTCGAGCTTCATGCCCTGCGACGCCTCTCGCGCATCGATCTTTCCCTGCCAGCCGGCGACACTGATGCCGCCGCCGCTGACGGCGCGCGAGGAGTCCTGGGCGTCGGCGCAATTCGCGCCGGCCGCGACGATGAGCGCGACCACTCCTACGCCGAATGCGTGTACACTGCGCATGCTCCCTCCTCACTGGTTCTGGTGATTGCCGACATCATAACTCCCTGATCGAGGCGATGACATCGCCCTCCATCACACCGTCCACGACCTCCATCCCCTCCACGACCTCGGCGAAGACGGTATAGTCCCGGCCGAGCCGCAGGTTGTCCCGGAGGTTCACGAACCACTGCGCGTCGCCCGTGTCGTGGCCGCGCGTGCTCATCCCGACGGTACCCCGCGCGTGCGGGACGGTCCCCAACTCGTCACGCAGGTAGCTGGCGGCGCCCACATACTCGTTCTCTCCCGGGCTTCCCCCCTGGATCACGAAATCGTGCTCCACGCGGTGCCAGCCGAGGCCGTCATAGTAGCCGGCATTCGCGAGCGCGAGGATGCGCGCCGCCATGATCGGGGCGACGTCGCCACGCAGCCGCACGATGAACGAGCCCCCGCCGCTGGTCGTGGCCATCGTAATCCGAAGCCGGACATCCTCCCCCAGCGCGAGGGCAACCGCGCGCGGCGCGAGCTCGCGCGCGGGCACCCGGGGCCGGTCCGAGGCTGGCGGACGACCGAGTGCATCGAGCAGCGCGACGCGGACGTCGCGCTCCGACTCGTTGCCTCTCGCCCAGGTCCATCGTGCGAGCGTGGCCTCGAGCACGGCACGCGCGTGGTCGCGCGGCGAACCCTTGAGCGCGAGCGCCGCAGCTCGAACGGCCTGTGCGCCGTTGCCGGCCAGGGCGGCGAGATGGATCTCGTCGTCCGCATGACCGGTGAGCTTCGCCAGCGCTTCGAGGGCGGCCTCCTGCACGTTGTCGTCGGCATCCCGCGCCAGCGTGCGAAGGGTCTGCGAGTCGGAGAGCACCGCGGCGGCTCGCGCGGCGTAGACGCGCACGTGCCACGCGTCGTGTGTCGCCAGGCGTCGTACGCGTGTCGCGGCCGCGTGCGGCTGGAGCCGCGCGATGGCGACGAGGCCGTGCGCCGCGGCGTGCCATGATACACCGCCGGGATTGCGTGGTCCGACGCGCGGTGTCAGCGAATCGATCCACGACGACAGTGTGCGCACGGTGGCAGAGTCGGCGCCGCAGGCGGGCTGCAGCAGGCCGGCCGCGCGGAGACGTACCGGCCAGGCCTCATCCGCGAGTGCCAGTCGAAGAGCGACGCAGTCCGCGCGCTTCTCGGCGAGCGCACGATACCGGAGGCGCCACGCCGGTTCCGGCCACGCCCTGGGAGTGGCCACTGGTGCCAGCGAATCGCGAGCAGCGTAACGAGGGTCCGTGATTCGGGCTCGGGCGCGACGCGCCAGCACGCGAACTCGCGAGTCGGCGTGCCGCAGACCCTCGGCCAGCGATCGGTCGGTCGCGTCGCGCCTGTCCTCGGCGAGGAGGATGCGTCCCACCAGCGCCGAGTCGGTGTGCGTCAGTGGACGCTGCTGCGCGATGCCGACGGCGGGGAGCGCCACCAGGGCCGCGGTGAATGCGAATCGCATTCGCCGGAAATGACGCGCGGGAACGCCTGCACGCAAGCGGAGTGGCCGACGCGATCCGGCAACCGTATGATAGCCTCCATGCGCATTCCTCTGATCGTCGCCGTGTGGGCGGGCGCCGCCGCACCGCTTCAGGCACCGACGCCGCCACGCTTCGAGCCTCTGCAGCCGGAGCTGCTGTCCGTCGGCGGCGCGTACGTGAACGCGTGGGCGGACTACGATGGCGACGCCGATCTCGACCTGTTCGTCGGGTTCGGCGGGGCGACCGCCAATCGCCTGTATCGGAACGATCGCGGGACGCTCGTGGACGTCGCGGAGACCGTCGGCGTCGCCGACGCGCGCGGGACGCTCGCGGCTGCGTGGGGGGATTACGACGCCGATGGCGATGCCGACCTGGTCGTCGGCTTCGCCCCGGGGTCATCCTCGCTGCTTCAGCTTCGGCGAAACGAAGGGGGCACGCGATTCGTCGACGTCACCGACGGGTCGGGCCTCGCACGCGACTCGGGACGCGTGCGCCAGGTCGCCTGGGTGGACTTCGACGGCGACCGGGACCTCGATCTGTTCGTCGCGTTCCGCGATCGCGCGAACGCGATGTTCCGGAACGAGGGCGGCCGCTTCACGGACGTCGCCGCCGAGCGCGGGCTCGCGGACACGCGCCGCACCGTGGGCGCCGTGTGGTTCGACTTCGACGAGGACGGCGACATCGACCTCTATGCGGGCAACATGGACGGCGACGCGAACGCGCTCCTGCGCAACGACGGCGGCCGCTTCACCGACGTCGCCGAGTCGTCAGGCGTGGCGTGGGGCGGACGAGCGCCCGGCGAGGCCTCCAACGGCACCGTGCGCCCCTGCGCGGGCGATGTGAACGGCGACGGTCGCCTCGACCTCTTCGCCGCCAACTACGGGAGGAACGGCCTGTTCCTGAACGCCGGCGGAGCACGCT